>JAJRQD010000174.1 GCA_024280435.1 archaeon
CCATACCTAAAAGAGAACCTTTCAACAATCTTTACAATGGAATAATTAATTAAAGATAAAAATATTACAAATTAATTACTCTTTTACATTTATTGAATGAAATATAATATATGATTAGAAAACATGTAAGGATTATATGAGTACTTCAAGGGATAGAAGTAATAAATCTGCAACTACATTCTGGATGGATAATGATCTCAAGAAGAAAGCACAGGAGAAGGCAAGATTCCTTGGAATGACCCTTACAGATATAATCAATAGATCAGTGGAAATATATCTTGTAAAAGGTGCAGACCTAGAAGAGGATGAGGAGTGGCAGAAAAAACTAGCTGCTGCAAACATATCTTCATCAATAAAAGAATCTGGCCTTAGCTATGAGAAAATAGAGAAAATTGATGAAGCAGTCGCCAGTCTTACTGCAAGATTGAAAGTACTCGAAGAGAATACTGCCATGAATATTGATAAAACTAATAAAATTGATACAGAGATGAAGAAACAGGTACAAAAAGAAGTATTTAACAGAGTTTCACCAATATTAGAGTCACTATATAAGAAAATTGGAGAAATTTGAAATCATATACACTCTAATATTTTATTATTCACTCTAAAAATGTGGAGTAAACTCATATTTCATTTTTTAATTCGATCACAAAGCGGAGATTTTGGAATATCAAAACCACAGGGACAAGTATCAGGATTGTTAAATTGTTTATCAATTGCATCAATTATATTACATCCTGCTAACAACATTAGCTTGAGTGATTCATCATGAGCAGAATCATGATCCATCCCAAGACCATTACTGAGGAATACCTCCAGTAAGCGATGATGTCTCAATTTTTCATTTCCTGATGCTCTTCCAGCTTCGGTTGTTTTCACAGGCATTCCCTTACTGTGTGTCACCAATCCTCTTTTCACCAACCTTGCAACTGCTGTCGCCACCGTGCTCTGTGGCATGACTAACTCATCTGCAATTGCTCTCGTTGTTAGACCTTCAGTGATCAGTGGGGTCTTTCTTGCCTTGAACCGTTCTTGAGGCTCTTCACTTGATTTTTGTGCCGCCACATAATTATTTGTTAATAATATAAGAAGAAGTGCTTCATTTAACTTTCCCTGGAGCTCTCTTCCCAATAACTCGTTGATCTCTTCATTGATACCTCTTTCAAACAATAATAATACCTCTAGTTATTATAATTTTAAATAAAACTTCATCTAATTTAAATGCTTGAATTCGTGCGGTAGAAATTTATATACTAATCAATAAAAAATCAATAAATTTTACAAATTTATATATCAATCGTAGATATATCAGATAAATATAACTATTTTAGAGAAAATACATCTATTTATTGAAGATGCCAACATCATAAAAAATGTAGATACCCACAAGAATGAATATGCTACCAAGTATCTTAGAGATCCTACTAGATGCAGCATGTATCTTGCCAATTGTCTCTCCTCTTATCTCATCTGCAAATAATCCAATCATTAAAAATGGTAAACCTGCACCTATTGCAAAAAATAAAACAAGAACTAGTTGATTCATTGCTGTCTGACCAAGTAGGTTTACCCATACAGCTATGAAAAAGCCTCCTGCACATGGAGCTGCGATAATTGTATATACTAAACCGAGTAGAAAGCTGAACACAATAGAATTTTTTTGATTATCCTCACTGTATATATAATTCTCAATCCATTCAGGGAGTTTGATATTGTACATAAAACTTGGTGATGCAATTAGAATTAAACCTGCAATTATCAGTAAAACTGCCTGGAATCTTGCAAAAAATGCGTAATTTAGTATTAAAAAATCACCAATCAGGTTAGATAATAATCCAATTCCAAAAAATACAATCACAATACCCGCAACCAAAGCAAGTGAGGACAATATTGATATCATTTTAGATTGTTTCATTTTTACCTGTGTTGCAAGATAACTGGGTAGTAGAGGAAATAAGCATGGGCTGAATGAGGATAATAAACCCAAGGTAAGATTTGCAATGATTAGATTTCCTATTGCCATATATCGAGTATTCAAAATTTCTTTATCTTTCTTTCTGATTATAATAGCCGATTATGCAAAAATAGTTTTGAGATGGATTCAATTTTTGTAAGAATTATATGTCACTGAACAATTTGAAATACGAAAAGAACTTTAATCAGATTACATTATATGACATCAATGAATACTAAGCTTAGCTATTTTCTGTCTATTATATGGACTGTGACAATTACATTATTGGTCACCATGGTGTTTAGAATCGGGATTTTTAGTACATATTTCACATTTACCGGTTTATTCATCGTTTTTATTATTAGTATTGTTAGACTATCAATTATAGGTAGTGAGAAACAGCATAGATTACTAGATGTTATTTTAATGTTAACCAGTCATGTTGTTATGATTGGACTAATCTTCTCTGAAATACTCATACAACCACAGATACCATATAGTACCCTTCTGATATACCTATTTTTGAGTACTGCACTTATATTGCAGGCTTTTAACAGTATGACAGTTGTAGATCATGCACTTAGTATTCTTCTTGCAATACCAATAGTTATTATTACTCTGATAGCCCAGTTTTTAGTTGCAATCATAGATATAGTGTTTCCACCTAAATTTCAAGAATTGGTACCATATATAGAGGTGACCAGAGAGATGATTGTACAGTTCTCACAGATGATGGCATCTGAAACTAGAAAACAGACTGAAGAGGCATTGGATACACTAGGTTCAGTTTCTGGAAGAGTGGAAGAGATTGCAGAAGGATATGCCCTTAGAAAAGGTCTAGGGCAGGGAATTGATATTGGATTGACAATGATTGTATTTGTTGGTTTTGGAGTTCTCAGTGTAATGGTGAATGATTTGAAAATACCACCACAGGTTATTGCAATACTATTTGCATCTCTTAGTCTTGCACTTTCCACATTTGCAGGGTTTTTCGGTCCGTTCTATGGATTGGCAGGGGCTTGCAAGAGCTTTACTTTGAAGCATGGAAATTACAGAGGTGCTACAATCTACAAGGCTTTGGAACAATTTTTCTCAATTCCATTTATGGCCGCCTCAGCAGGTTTCTTATTGCTTGATTTACCACCGATTGATGCAGATACTCTGGATGATTTCAAAAGTGAGATGCAGGAACAAATAAAGGATATAAGCGATAATGTAAATTCATTACTTGGAACCGATTCATCAGCAGTACCAAGAAAAACAAGAAAGCTGATTGCATCACTCATGGAGAATACAGAACAGAGTTTATCCAAACTTGATTTCAGAAATATACGTGAAGAGACCAATAGAGAGTTTGCACTCACATATTATCAGCATGAATTCTCCTGGAAACCATGGAAAAGAAAGTTTATTGTCAAAGATTTTGCTAATGAAATTAATTTCACCCCTGAAGAGGGAGAGGATGCACTTAAACTTATTGGATTCAAGATCAAAGCAGGTCAGATGGATGAGGATCTTGTGAATAATGTAATGGTATCGTCTGCACTCAAAGGTGTAATAATGATGGAACAGAAGTATCAGGAATTATTTGGCGATGCAGAGTTAGGACAGACATGTACAGGATTGGCATTTGGTGCAAGACAATTTATTAACGATCATTATGTGGTAAGAACACGATCAGAACGTATTTTTGTAACATTGAAAAATCTGCTTATTGGTATTTTTGCAATACCAATTGTACTAACTATTAGCCTTCACAATTATTTCAACAGATTCTTTGATGAGAGTGTGAATGCCATCTCAGATGTATTCTTTGAGGGAAGGGGATATGACATCATCAAAATCAGAGCAAATGAAGTGTATGGTGAGATAAAGTCAAGACCTGCAAGAGTAGCTGAGAAGAAACGATTGAAGAAAGAGAGAAAAAGCAAAGAAGATAGGGCACAGAGAAATTGGCAGATCAAAAGGACAATTCAGAGTATATTTAACAAAATATGGGAAGTGATAATTTTCCCATTCACAATACTGATTGGATTATCAAAATGGATAATGGCAAAATTCCAAGAAGGAGAACAGAATACTCGTCAGCAATTTGAGGAGGCTGTATCCCATGCAGCACTTGTATCCATGTATAAGGAGTTATACAAAAAGCTTGTAATTCAAACTAACTTAAGTTATTAGATATATTTCATATGTTCCTGAAATAATGCAAAACTATCCTCTTTATCCCCAAAATTACTGGTGTCTAATTCCTTCACACGTTGAGGTAAATTTTTGAATAGCTCAATATATCCTGCTTTCTCTATACTACCAGTCAGAACTCTATCATCTTCCTCTGAGAATGTGGTGATCAGTATGTTAATATTTGTTAATGCCAGATAGATTGAACGACCGAGATCATTTACTTTTTTGCTATCATATTCTCTGTTTAAAACCTTCAAATATCGGATAATATCAGGTAATTTGTGTACTTTGAGATTATTTATGGGATTTATCAATAGATCCTCAATCCATATTGCGATCTCAACTAATATCTGAAAGAATTCAATACCTGAATCAACTATATTCTCAACATGTAGTTTTGCAATTGCAGGAGAGATATCCAATTTGACAGGTATACGTGTGACGAGTTCAATACTATCCAATATCAAATCATCAGTAAGTAGATCTATTTTACCAGAAGGATCACGTTCTATTGTGTGATTGGTACCATCTTCCCATAAATCATCTTCACCTACAAAAGCTCTAGCTCTGAACTCACAGGATGACACAATTTTAAGAGTTATTGAGTAAAAATAAAGATCATTCACCTCACTATCAAAATTAAGTAGAATACTATCACCAGGTATCCAATCCAAGCCTGCATCAACACCCATCAATTCAATACCCTCAGGTTGTTCCTCAATTGAGTATTTGATTTCCACCTCACTCATTGAATCGGTTACATTCTTAAGTTTGACAGAATAAAGTATAGGTCTCACAATTTTAAATAATACACAGTGTATTAAATTACTATTTTTTTAATTATCATAAATTGCAAATTAAATTGAAGATTTGATTATATAAAGCCAAATAGGTAGTCAGACCATTTAATTGATTTATTATAATGTTTCTCAACATATTTCTTATGATACACAAATGCGAGTACAAGATGTGTCAATGGTCCTAACCATAGAATTGATAGAATAAAAACTGCAATTAAACTTTTAACTGCATTATCCTTTACAGTGCCCCCCTGTGACAATCCAGCCCATACAGCCCCGAGACCATCAAATCCCAATACTTTTGTGAATGATATATAAAATCCCTCGAAAGTCACAATTGTCAATGGATATGCAAAGCCATAAAGTGCATACATTGCAGGTACATGCTTCCAGGTAATATAATCCATAAATGATTCACCAACTGGTGCAAGAGTGTATCCATTTAAAAATACAAGAAAAGTTGGTATAATTAGAGCCCAAGCAACATAAACAGGTAGAAAATACTTTTTCACATTGACTTTAGAATTTAAAATTTCGGATTTGGATTCAGTCATCTCTAATTAATAATTGATGATAAATATAATAATTTGTTTATAAAATCAAGAAGTGATACAAAGAGAATAATAAGTAAAGTTGATTTTTATTATTTGATGGACATTGATCAGAAAGTATTATTGTATAATACCAAGGCATTATCATTGAAACAATCACATCTTGAGATAATAAAACAGTATTACAACAGGTGGGAGGCAGATAATACCATTAATCTGAAACATCGATTCATCAAACTATTTGTACTGAATAAAACAGCTTCCAAAACAATGTGGATTCGGCTAGATAAGTATTTCAATAAAAGAAGGATACAAAACAGGGATGTGGGCAATCTAATCAGGAAATTAATTGAGGAGAATATATATCCGGTACGTATATTCCAGAGTGTATCTGAATGGTTAGATCCAAGAGCAGTAATCCAGGGAAATAAAAATACCCGATTAATAAATTCAGGACTATTGGTATTCGAGAATGATGATAGTTTGGAAGAATCAATTTTGTGTGCTAAAGAACTTGATACAGTATTAAAAGGAAATAAGACATTTGTATTTTCAGGGAACATATCAATCCATGTGTGGTATCATGACTTTGTTGCAGAGAATTATATTAAAGTCAATGAGGAAGAATTCATAATTAAGAGAGAATATTATGATAGAGTTGCCAGATACAATGCATTTGTGGAATTTAAAGAAAAAATAAACTATGATATTGACAAAAGAGTAATAATTGATTCAAGAAGGGTCGTACCGATGATAAACACAATCAATGCTTTAACAGGAAGGATAGTAACGAAGTTAGAAAGTTTAGATATTTCAACTGATATTCTAAGGAAAAATACACAGGTTTGGAATTAGATATACATATTTTCTTTTTTCCTTCTCTCTGCCATTATCTTGGCATCTATTGCCTGCCTACTATGAGATCCACTCAGTTTTTGTTCTTGCTGAAGATTTGAAATCAATTTCACATATTGTTTTGATACACTACCAGGCTCTTTATTAGCAAATGGAGTACCAACTAGTGGCATGAATGTATGACTATGTATTGTAGCACCCATATTTGTGAGTACCTCAATATGCTCAATTGTAAGATTTATATCTTCATCATCCTCACCAGGCAATCCAAAAATAATATCAACATCTACTTTGAAACCTGCATTGAGCAATAATTTAGCTGCCCTCTCAGTCTCTTCCTTACTGTGCCCTCGTTCTGCAATCTCACGTACTTTATTACTACCAGACTGTCCACCAATAATCAATTTAGATACATTGGTATATTTTTTTAACAGATTAACACTTTCTTCAGTCACTGTTTCAGGTCTAATCTCAGATGGGAAAGAACCAAAATATATCTTCCCATCCTCTCCTATGATCTGTCTAATTTTATATAATAAATTCTCAACTATTTTGAGATCAATATCTCTCCCATCTGATGAACCATAGGAAAGTGCATTGGGGGAGATGAATCTTATATCAGGCCGTCTTTCACTGAAATGATCCACCGTTTTTTTCACATATTCAAGTATCATCTCAATAGACCTGTGTTTTACCTTCTTCTTCCTTGTTTGACAGAACCTACAATTCCATGCGCATCCACGTGTGATCTCAATTGGACGATACAGGCTGTGTTTTATTGAGAACGGTGGAAATTTGTTAAGGTCCACAAAATCGGATTTCCCTGTTTTAATCATCCTACCATTTTCTAAATATGCCACACCCTTAATTGTTGAGAAATCACACCTAATCTTGCTGTTATAACATTTTATAACCAGCTCAATTAATTGAGTAATAACTATCTCACCCTCTCCAGTGCATACAACATCAGGCCCATTCATCAGCATTGACCTTGGGCTACCCTGTGGATGTGGTCCACCTGCAATCACAATCAGATTTTTACCATCAATAATTTCTCTGTATTCAGATATTTTATTCTTAATCAAATCTAGCTGAGTAGAATATACACTGAATGCAAGTATAATATTGTCAAATTGAGTGATTTTATCCGATATATCAGCTGCATTGTTTTTCAAACTAGGTAAAAATACTTTCAGATCAGTTAATTTATCATGTATATCTATTGCTGCTAGAAGTGCAGAGATTGCATTTGCATTGGTTCTTGAGAAAGGAAAGATTAAACAACTTCTCTGAATATCCACATATCATTATTCAGTAAAGAATAGAAATACTATTTGATTTAAGTTATTACAAAAGTATTTCAAATCTTATTCCTTTGCATACAATAACAATTCACTCAGTAATACCACATATTTGTACATATTAAATAGAGAATTTTAAATTGATCTATGGATAGTTATTATTATTGAGATTATAAAATTCGTGTAAAAAAACAGTATAAGATATTATTATAAATAATACATGTTGATAATTCAAAAATGAAACAAAAACTATTAATCTTAAATTTGTATAAAACCATTTAATCAACGTAGGAGTATGAATCAGAAAATGTCTATGTCAGGAATTCAGGTTCCACCTGAAATAGTGAAAAAATATGAAGAGAAACGATTTGAGAAAAGAGCAGGAGGACTTGTGTTGAAAATTGACGAGGATCAGGTTATCTTGGATGTAGAAGTAGATGAGGATTTTGCATCAATGGTAGATGCCTTACCAGATAACCAGCCAAGATTCATCCTGTATGACCTCCCTGTGAAGAATAGAGCTAATTTAGAAGCTTTGAAGACGATTTTTATATTCTGGATGCCAATGGATTCAGCTGTTGCACTTAGAATGAAATATGCCAGTACCAAATCGACAATCACCAGAGAATTCAGAGGAATTGCTATGCAGATGCAACCTGATGATAAGGATGAGTTGACCTTGCAGAAAGTTACTGACAAGTTAAACAGACAACAGGGCATCAATAATTCTGCAATTTAATAATATCACAGATACTTATCTAATCTGAGAACAATAATAGATTGATTTAACTAAACTAGAGTTATATTTCAGATATGAACCCTCCAGATGTGATAATTGTAGGTGGTGGTCCTTCAGGTGTAATCTGTGCCACTACAATTGCAAAACAAGGATATTCAGTTGTCATTATAGATAGAAAATCCCATGATAAAATTGGGGATAAAACTTGTGGAGATGCAGTTGACAAGGCAGCATTACAGAGAGTATTTGATGGAATTGCAACAGAATTTCCCAATGGAGATGAGGTAACTGATATTATTACCAAAATGAGTGTAGCAGTTCATGAAATTGACAATAAGATTACACTTGATGCACCAGGCTTTCTTGTCGACAGGTTAATATACGGTCAGAGATTATTGAAAGAGGCAGAAGAGGCAGGTGTGAGGGTAATTGATTCTGCCAATGTAAAACAGCTGATAATTGAAGAGATTGATGGAGAGAAATATGTATCTGGGGTCAAGTATCTTAAAAAGGGTGAGCACTCGCTATCTGCAAAATTTGTGATTGATGCATCAGGAGCTTATGCAGTCGTTAGAAAGTCATTACCAGATGAATTGGTGAAACATGGTATGAAGAAAGAACTGAGTGAGGATGAACAGTGGCCATCATATCGTGAGATTATAGAACTCAAGGAAGACCATAGATTTGCCAATGAGATAATTCTAAAGTATGATAATGATTTTCCACCACCAGGTTATTTCTGGATCTTCTCAAAAGGTAAACAGAGATTGAATGTGGGTATAGGTTGGGCAAAATCTCAGAAAGAACTTGGACCAATGAGAAATGCATATCTGAAAGAGATGGAGAAATATTATCCCAGAGATAGTTATACAGTATTAAAACAGGGTGGCGGACAGATACCATTCAGAGTTCCATTTGACAATCTTGTATTCAATGGAGGTGCACTGGTGGGTGATGCTGCTTGTATGGTGCACCCAGTCACTGCAGAAGGTCATGGACCTGCACTGGATACTGCATGGAGATTGGGAAATGTGATTGTGAAAGCTTTGAAGGCAGATAACCGTTCTATGCACCAACTTTGGGAGTATAATGTGGAAATCTCCAGGCATTATGGTAGAAAACACACAGAATCTGAGATATTAAGAAGAATGATTGAGGATATTGGTACTGATGGATTGAATTTTCTGTTCAATGCACATATTTTCAAAGAAGAGGAATTAAATCTTATTTTCTCAGGTGATGAGATTGTTCTAAGCAAATTAGATATAGTAAAAAGAATTATCAGATTGATGCGAAAGCCAAGATTATTATTGAAAATCAAGAAAATAATGGGTATGATTGATCAGAGCAAAGATATATTTGCAAATTATCCCAAAACATCTGATGGTATTGAAGATTGGAGAACACTCAGAAATAATAAATTAAACATGAATTATTGATTCACAAGTGTTATTATTCCATCTGTCAATATCCAGATACCTGCAATGATGAAAAGAACTGCTGCGATCTGATTCATCTTTTCTTCTGGTACTTTTGAAAGAACTGATACCCCAATAATCCCCACAATTAAAAATATAATTAACATACCGAATATGGCACCAAACGCAACTGCAATGGGATCATTCAAAGTTGCAGAGGTGATAACAAATATCTGGGATTTATCTCCAAATTCTGCAAGAAACATCAATGATAAAGATCTTGAGAATATTTTAATTTTTGACAGAGGTTGTTTCTCCTCTTCTAACTCAATATCCTCATTATCATTTTTACCAATAAATTCAATCAATCCAAGCCATAAAAATATACTACCCGATATTAATGGTACTAACCATAATGGCAACAGATTTGATGCAAAAGCACCAATTAAAGCACCAATTATAGTGACAATAATAATGCCAACTATCCCTCCAGAAATTACCACCTTTGTATTGTTATGCTTGGAAATCAGAGAGATCAGCAGTATATTGGTTTTATCACCAATTTCTGCCAGAAACATCAGTATTGCAGTACTGAAAAATAATGTGTAGAACTCGACCACAATTCACTATATTCTCAATATTAATATATTTTTATTTTATAATAATAGTTTAATAAGACAAATCATTTATTATTTTGGGTGTTATTCAATAGTATCATAATTTTGTTAACAATTTTTGCATTATTAGCAGGTATAATTTTACAAGTGTTCATCCCTGGATTCCCCAAAGAGACAATTCTGATACAATCAGGTATTTTATTTGGATTCTATCTTGGAAGTTTGATAAATTGGCTGGGTATGGTACTTGCAGCTCAGCTTGCTTATGAAGTGGTTAGAAAGTCGGTGGAAACAGGAGGAAGGTACTCTAAGATTATTGCTGAATATCAAAACTCTGAATTTGTAGTTAAATTGGAGAGGTCTGGAAACTTAGGTCTGTTTATACTTAGATTACTCCCATTCTCTCCAAATGACCTGTTATCATTACTTGCAGGTGCTTTGAAATTACCAAGGAAAGGATTTTTTATTGTATCAATTATCACAGCAGTTCCTTTTGCGATGATATTTGCATATCTAGGTAGTATAGGGACAGATTATTTTGATCGAAAAATTGTTAATACAATTAATTTATCGATAATGTTATTTTCAATACTAGGATACATACTTTTTAGCAGTTATATACGATTAAGGGATATAGGATGATATTATTATTGAATGCAATTTTATAAAATGAATGCAGTTTCTTGATTATTATTCAAAATAATTATCAAACCTGTAAAAAACAAATTTTATATATACCGTTTGCGGAACGGAAACGAGTGAATGGGGAAAGAGGTGTAGAAGTGCTACTTATGCTCTTATGTGTTTGAGGAATGTTAGAAAAACCCGAAGGGCTTCAGGGTCTACCAAAGGTGAATTTATTCTTGAATTCCCACAAAAAGAAAAATTCAATAGTATGATACCTGCGGGTGCTTCTATTGAATTCACTTATGATTACACTATTGCCAGTGTGAAAGAATTGAGTGACGATGGACAGTCCATAACAGGAATGAAGGTAGTAATTTCAGCAGAGAGGTATCAAAAGGTCTACCCACCAAATAACGCCATTATTTACAAGAATAGAGTAATAGAGATCACAGCAACAGGAGATAAGCAAATAGAATTTGCCAATGCTCATGCTTACAAATCTATTGCATACGTACAATTCGATGAGTTTGATAATCTCAAAGATATTGCAAGTAGCTATAAAATAAAGAATAATGGTCGTGAGATTGGAGACCTAAGACCTGCATCTTGGAGGGCTTACATTAATGATCTTGTAGGTCAAACTCCTTCATTCGGTATTTTATATCATGAATTCAGAACTCCCTTATTATCTGATGAGTTAATAGCTATGTTAGATATTGAGGATAATCAAAAGGTGGAACTCTATGTTTTCACTCAAGAGGTGGTTGTATGAGTTATAATATTCCAACAAGTGGTAATATTGATGATCGATTGGAACAGATCAGAAATTCCATTATTGATATTGATCGAAGATTGAAAGAAAATTCAGATCTACCAAATAAAGTTAGTTCTTTGGAGGAAATTACATCAGAATTGGATAGTAAAATTATTGAAATCCGAGCTATTACCGATGAATTAAAGGTAACTATTGATGAATTGGATAATATTGCTAATCCTCCATGTAATGATAGTTCTGAATTAGAACAGGCAGTAACTTACTTACAGGAAATATCTCAGGAATTGCAGACCAAGACCACAGCATTAGAGGAAACTAGCAATAGTTTATCAGATAGCAACAATGAGCTTAGTACTAAAGTTGTTGAGTTAAAAGCTAAATCCACTAATTTAGAGGAAGTAACAGATACACTTATTCAGTCTTCAGGTGAAAATACTGCCAGAGTTGAGATATTGAAAGGTATCACTTCTCAAATGGGTCAAACAGTCACAAGTATTGAGGAAGTAACCAACACTCATAATTCTAATATTGTAGATTTTGAAGAGAGGATAACAGAATTAGAAAATAAAGTTACATCAATCTTTGATCTCATTGACGAATATGATGTATAAAATACTCAAAAAATAATATACTCAAAATAGATACTCATACACATCACATTCAATTATAATATACTTTCATCATTATTAACTTATGAGTTTACAAACTTTATTTGCAAAGATGAACCCTAATGTTCAAATTTCGATGGTTCTAAGTATGACAATCATATCTTCAATAGTCTATGGAAACTTTCAAATTCCTATGGTCTGTATGTTTGCTCCATTTCCAACAGTTTCAATGCTGAACGTATGGAAGGTAATCACAGAAACAATACAAAACTTCAATTTTAAGGAGGTGAGTAATTAATGGTAGGTAAATTTTTAGATAAATTTAGTGAGAATGATGAACAGCTTACCCGCATTGAGAAAAAATTGGATAATGTCTTAGGATCTCAATCTGGACTAAATACAATTGATAGATTATTTGGTACTAAAGAAGAAGGAACTAGTCAAAAAATTTCAATTCCTAAATTATTTAATGTTTTATCTCATCCTAATTACTTTGGATCACCCATTGGAAAAAGTATTTTCAAGGATTTCAGAGGATCTAGTGTTTCAGATGAAAAAGAGGTGATTACCTACAAATTACCATCCAGTAAAGTAGCATTGATTAGAAAAATCAGTATTCCATATTCTGAATTGGATTTTGGTACTCTGAAAATATTATTAGATGTTGAGGGTACTAATTTACTGGGTGAGAATGGAGTAATTGAACAAACCCATTGGATAGAGAAAATGGATCTATTAACAGCTTCACAAACAATTATTGTTAAAGTAGCAGAATTAGACATACCACAGTCTTATAGTGTGGTATTAAATATTATTGAATTTTCAGAGGAAGAATTCGGAAGAATTAACAAGAGGTTTGATCTATAATGCTACACAAGATTAAGAAAGGAATTGATAAAGCAGAGCTTAAAGTATTGAGAAAGATTACTTTAAGGGATTATGTAGGTGCAATCTACAAACAGGCTAAATTCAGGGTAAAGAAGAATTTGTTTCAATCTCCTTAATCTCACAAATTCCACGAATAACAAAAGGGAAACGTGTATTTAGTGAAGAAGGTAAATTTTGGACTAAGAAAACAATAGTATTACACATATTGGCTTTATCATCATTGGAACTTTAGTTTAAAAAAAAGGCCAGAATGAATAAGTAAATATTGTACATTAGTATGGGACAAATTTTCAAAAAAAAATAAAAAATGCATGCTTATACCATTACTTGCAAATGTTTATTAAGGTAAATAAATCGATAAATTTCATGGAGTTGATAAAATAAACAAAATCAAAGCACTCAACCTATTTGTTGTAGGATTTATAATTACGATTATGGTTATATCATCATTTGCACATGTTTTAGTAAATAACCTTCCCAGGGAAGTTACATTTGCTAATAATAATATGGCAACAACAGAAGTATCTCCTACTGTAGTTATGTTTGGTTCTTCACAAGAAGAATTAGCAGCCAAAAATCAAATTTTTGAAAATTTTCCAAATTCAATTCTAATTGATTTTAGTGATATTGAAATGATATATCAAAATTCTAATCTAGTTATCTATATTGGTCATAGTTCTAAAGAAGGAATTGCTTATAATGATCGAATAATAGAATGGGAAGATATTGCCATTATCATTAAAAAATCAATTTCTAATGACCATTTTATACTAGGTTGCGATTCTGAGACAATAACCTCTTTGACTGCATCAACTGGTAAAAATGTTGTATCATTTGATACAAAAATTGATGCTATTGTAGGTGCATCTTTTATTTCTGTAATGATTGCATTCAATGAAGGAATCGGAATTAAACAGTTGTTTAAATTTTATAATCAATATAATGAAAGGATTGCTGAAATTAGAAATGATCCATCAATTGCTTTATTATTACCCGTCTTAGAACCTGGAGGTGGAGGAGGTGGAGGAAGTGGATCTTCAGCACCAACATGTGATTATGAATTTGTAATAAAACATAAAACAAAGTTTTGCGTTGGAATAACTTCATCTGAATTTCCGATACATGCACTGACTGCGGTGGCATTTATCTTAGCAATATTGACACCATTAGTTGCAGCTGCGATTAACAAAGTATTCAAAATTGCTACAACTACCCTTATTAAAGCAGGATATGCAGTAGTTGCATTTAGTCATCTTATGCTACTAGTTGCAAATTTCATCACATTTTATGATGATTATAATCAAGGAGATGATTCAATTTTAGAATTTGCAGCAAATTTAATTTCATTAGTTGGAAATTTATGGGAGGTTGTTAAATACATAGGATTATTTTTATCTCCCTTAGATATGATAGAAGTAGGTATACTTTTTGTAGGTGATACTGGAGCGAAACTAGTACCTGCGGTTATTGTAACGTTAATTGTTCTAACAGTAGTTACATTTCTTATAGCATTAGACAATTATATTAGGGATTTAAACGATGTTTAATATCCGATAATAATGGAGAGAATATTATGACTAAAAAACAAGAAAAGAATTTAAATAAAATTAGATACATAAGTTTATTTTTAATGTGTTTCTTATTAGTACTTGCAATTGATTTTGAGAACCAAACCAATATAATACTATACGGGGGGGTAATTTTTAGTATTCTGTACTTTATTTTGTTAAGATACTATAATACAAATTCCTCAAATGAAGATCCTCATGATAAAATTGAGATTAGGTTTATTTTAGTTAGTAGTCCGATTATACTTGTCGTTTCACTAATAATTTACTTATTTGCATTTTTTATATCAGAATTAATTTTACTTGTTGCATTAATTGGAAGTTTAATCGGGTACATAATTACTTCGGCTTCTTCAAGAAATCAAGGATTATTTGAATCAAAAAATGATGAAGGATCCAAACATAACTATGTACAGTAATTCTATTTTCCTAAATTAAATACAATTTCGAACTTATATCTATAAATTTACCCAGATAGATTATTTATATCTCATCCTTAACAATATTTCACAAAAATTGGGGCAACTTTAAGACCCATATATTATTGAATAAAATAGTTTAATTACTATAATGTGGCACATATATTTCATGCAGAATAAAGCGAGTCGATTTATGTTGACTATTTTTATAGGAATGCTATTGTTGTCGATGATTATGCCTTCAATGGCAGAAACAGATGATTTGATAATACCTGAATTACAGATAGACGAATTCAGTTATGAATTAAATTACAATTACGATATTTATGTCAAGAATGAACAATTTCATAAAATTGTAGATGAAACATTTGATTTTCAGTCTGCAACTATGAATCAGATAATATTTTTTGAGGAAAATTATAACTGGGGAGACCAATATACAGGTATTAGCCAGTATACCAATTCTAGCAATGTGCTTGATCAGAAATTAGAATATAGTAGAAATTACTATCAGCTATACAGCAATGATAGTAAATCAGGCGATAAAATATTTCTTGAATCCGGTAGAACTTATCTATTCAGCCTAGATATAACAGCAGATGAAGTATTTTTACCAATGATCTTAGAATTTTTATTCACACAGGTTAGTGGTGGAACCACATTCTCTTTAACAATTGATATAGTAGATCCAGAGGGAAATTCAGATACTATAGTATTAACAACTATCAGAGATATTGTTCAGATGGCACCGATGATACCTAAAGTAGAAGGTTCCCATATTGTGGGTATTACCACTGATAGAAATGTGATTCTATCAAATATGAATATAAATTTCTCACCTGAAATTACAGAATTAACTGATGGATATGTTGAGAGAGTGCAGGAAGATACCACTGTATCAAGATTTTTCAAACTAGATAGTGAGGGAAACACAAAAATACTAGATCTGAGTACACTATTCTATCAAAAGCCATACTATGTGGATTTATTAAATACACTGACCTTTGGTAGCGTAGTGAGCTATAATTTTGGAATAACTTCTGGTGGAATATTTGGTGGTGGTACATTACCAAATCAGGATATATACTATGTCATGATAATATCACCCTCAGATCCGGCCAATGTACTGGTACAGAAAGCCAAGGAAGAGAAAATATATGAGAGGGGAATTGATTTTGAGATTACTTTGACACTTCAGAAATCATCTATTGAGCAATTGAAATTGAATAAGGATTTTGATACCAAGATAATTGATTCATATTCAAAAGATAATAACATGAGGATTTATAGCTTTGAAGCTGGTAGCAATGTATTGATGGGTGTGAACTCATCTACTGCCAATCCATTTACAGATATAACATTTGTATCAAATGATACTACTTTACCTGCAATAACTATGAACCCAAGTGCCAATGATATTTTGAATGATGATAGTGATGATTTTGTGGTCATTCCACAGGGACGCTACTCAGTATATATACCAACAGAGGAAAGTTATCGTTTAACAACTATGAATTATACATCATTAGGAGTAAATGAAGAGAAAGTGATTTCCACAACTTTTGGTGAGGAATTGTATTTTGAATTACCAACCTCAGTTTATACAGAGGATTACTTCAATATCACCTATAATGATAGACTGAATGAAACAGTAGAAATTGATTTTACACTTTATGGAAGTGACGGTGCAATATACAATACATTTACCCGAAATTTCAGGCATTATTATTTTGATAATGATCCTAATGTGAATGTCATTGATCTGGTACTTAATGTTTTTAATCTAACCAATTTCAATGGGTTTGTAAATTTGAAAGGAGGATACATCAAATTAAAGGTAATTGGTAATGAGCGATATAATTCAACCAGCGGCGAGTTATTATATTCAGATGCCACTAATATCACCAGTCAGATCACTATTGAGCGAATGAATAAATTTGAGGTAAATCAGGTACTGTTCCCATCTAATCTGTACTATGTTGATACTTTGACAACAGATATCACTCATAGTTTCTTTGATACCAATAATACTGTGATTAATTATGTAAGTTTATCAACTGAGGCAGAGATGGTATACAAACTTACAGTTGATGTGGTCAACAGAACAATCTCTGATTTTGACCTAGATCTTGGCAACAATCTGTGGTATAACAGTTTAACACAGCTTACATCTGTGAATATTAGTAATGCAGATCATTACATTCTTACCATTGAATTTGTATCAACAGTTTCATTATTCATGGCCATCAAATTAACACTTGGTACTCAAAATTTAAATGGTACCTACTCAATAACACTAGAGAAATTCACCTATGATGATATTGGGATGGTTTCTTTACCAGCACTGAATATTAATGACTTCATCACAATTCTTGAAGGAGAAAACTTATTCAAGAACCCACTATTCTGGGGAGCGGTTGTTGGTGGTATTGCAATTATCGCAGCAATAGTCTTTATTATCAAAAAGAAAAAAGGTAGCTTTGTATAATTTATAAACTTAAATTCAAATATATTAACAAATTTAAATATATTAACTATTAATTGATTTTAAAGATACAGTAATGTTAGTAATTCCAATTCTAAGCATCGAAATCAATAGATCACGTCCCTTTATCAGTATATTATTAAAATATATCAAAAATTGTTTTATATATCGACAAGTGAATTTACATGAAAACAGAGAAAATTACCCTGGAAATTGGAGGTATGACCTGTGCAAGCTGTGTTAATACAATAACCAGGTACATCACGGGTCAAGATGGTATTAAAAAAATAAATGTTAATCTCCTAGCAGAGAAAGCTGAGATTGAGTACAATCCTGAATTATTGAAAGTGGAGGATCTTACTGAACTGGTAGAAGATGTGGGATTTACCGCAGAATACAAGGAAGAGATACCTAACGGGTATATTGATCTGAATATATCAGGTATGACCTGTGGTAGTTGTACACAGACAATTACAAAATATGTATCATCCTTGGATGGTGTGGCTGATGTGGCTGTAAATCTATCAACAGAGAAGGCAAGGATTGTGTACAATCCAAAAGAAATCGGAGTGAGAGACCTGATTGAGGGAGTAGAGGATGTTGGATTTGGTGCATCAGTATCAAAAAACAAGGTTGATATTGATCAACTGGGAAGAAAAGATGAGATCAGAGAATGGAAGAAAAAATTAATATTCAGCAGTATATTGACCTTACCTTTTGTTTTAATGATGATTTTCATGTACATTCCAAAAGAGATCACACATCAAATCCCAGAATTGTACACAATTCATTACTACATGACATATGATTTCATTCCTGGTTTCTCATATGATGAGCTATTCTCATTTATATTTGTCACACCAATAATGATTTACGTGGGCAAGGATTTCTATATCAAAGCTTACAAGAGTGTAAAACATGGTGCAGCAACTATGGATGTACTTGTTTCACTAAGTACTCTTTCCTCGTACACATATTCAATCTATCAGATACTGTATTCAGTACTTGTTGCGAGTAGGTTCTATGGACAGCATTTCTTTGGTACCTCTGCCTTTTTATTCACATTCATAGTGCTTGGAAAATATATGGAGGCAAAGGCCAAGGGAAAAACATCAGAATCTATGCAGAAATTACTTGAATTGCAATCCAAGTCTGCAATACTGTTGGAAATAAAAGATGGAGAGGTGATCTCAGAGAAAGAGATACCTGTTGAATTACTACAGGTTGATGATATTCTCAAAGTTTATCCAGGAGAGAAAATACCATCTGATGGAGAGATCATATTTGGCAACAGTTCAATTGATGAATCTATGATAACTGGAGAAAGTATGCCTGTCACAAAATCTGTCGGGGATAATGTTATTGGTAGCTCAACAAATATGCATGGCATGTTTCATATGAAGGTAACTAAAGTTGGTGCAGATACAACATTGAATAAAATCGTTAAACTGGTAGAGGAGGCACAAACTTCCAAAGCACCAATTGAAAAGGTTGCAGATCAGATCTCAGCTACTTTTGTACCCACTATCGTACTCTTATCAATCACAATCTTTGCATTATGGTATATTATGCTGATAACACGCTACATTCCTAAATTCTGGATACCAATTGGAGGTAGTGAATTTTTGATGGCATTTTTAATTGGTCTGAGTGTACTTGTAATTGCATGTCCATGTGCTCTTGGATTGGCCACCCCAACTGCGGTGATGGTTGGTACTGGACTTGGTGCAGAGAATGGTATATTGATCAAGGGTGCAGAGCCACTACAAACAGCACATAATGTAAATGCAGTGGTACTGGATAAAACAGGTACCATCACACATGGTAAACCAGAAGTGGTAGATATATTATCTTTCTATGATGAGGATATTCTACTTATAGCTGCAAGTGTGGAGAATGCATCAGAACACCCAATCGGCAGAGCCATAAGCAAAAATATACTTGATCAGAATAGATCATTACTGGATGTGGTTAATTTTGAAATGATTGTTGGAAGTGGTGTTTCTGGAATAATTAAAGGAAAAAAGTATTTTGTGGGATCTAGAAGATTGATCACAGAGAATGATATTGATATTAATGTAACGACAGAGGAAAACCTTCAGAATTTCGAGAATGAGGGTAAAACTGCATTAATTGTTGCATCTGATAAAGTTCTTGGTATAATAACTATTGCAGATACTATTAAAGAAGACAGTGCAAAAGCAGTTAAAGCATTGATTAATATGAATATAGACGTTTACATGTTTACAGGTGATAATCTGAGAGTTGCAAATTCAATAGCTAGACAGGTTGGAATTGCTGAGAGAAATGTATATGCAGAGTTGTTACCACAGGATAAATCTGTAAAAATAAAAGAATTGCAGGAGGATGGAAAAATAGTGGCAATGGTAGGTGATGGGATAAATGATAGTTTAGCACTCACCCAGGCAGATGTTGGTATTGCAATCGGAGCAGGATCTGATATAGCAATAGAGGCAGCAGATATGATACTTGTCAGAAATGACATCAGAGATATAATCACTGCAATTGATTTATCAAGAAAAACATTCAACAGAATTAGATTGAATTATATGTGGGCATTCGGATATAATCTGATCGCAATCCCATTAGCTGCGGGAATATTGATCCCAGTATTAAGATCAATTCTACACTACACATATTTATTACCACCAGAGATTGCAGGTCTGGCGATGGCATTCTCCAGCGTAAGTGTAGTGACTAGTTCATTGATGTTAAAAAGATACAAACCATTAAAAATTTAAAATTATCAGAATTATTTATCCAAGTCATATTCTTTATGATACTCTATAAAAAAAAACACATGTGGATGATAAGCTCAAAGGTATACTGGTTTTTAGCCCCGTGATTATTTTTCTATTTGCATTTTATTATTATCCAATGATTGCATTGGTTAGATATGCATTCAGTAATGATATAGATAAATGGATTGAGATTATTAGCAATCCGCTGTTACTGAAATTCATCATCTTCACCTTCCAACAGACCATTCTCACGGTAATTGCCTCTTTGATAATAGGGTTGCCCACTGGATATTTACTTGCAAGAAAACAACCATATTTTGGAAGTATAATTCGCTCTGCGATCACAGTACCTTTTTTATTCCCACCATTGGCAATATTACTTGGATTTGTAGTGTTATTCGGTGAAAATGGATTTTTGAACAGTATACTCTATCTTAATTTTGATGCATTCAGTTTTTCAGGAATAGTACTTGCACATACTCTGTATAATGTTTCTGTGATTGCAAGAATATCTGAGAGTGCATTTGCAAATGAATCCGCAGAGCTACATATTGTTGCCAAAACCTTGGGAGCAGGAAAACTCAGAAGAATAAGGTCTATCACTTTTCCACATATCAAGCCATCCGTTGAAGCAGCCATTCTACTGGTATTTCTGTACTCATTCAATTCTTTTGCAATTGTGTTGATACTAGGTGAGGTGAAACTACAAACACTTGAAGTAATGATATATACACAGTCAAGAATCAGATTAAATTTTGAAGTTAGTTCTGTGCTTGTTATGATACAACTTATTATCAATATAGTGATAATATATCTGTACACTCGTAGACAGTACTACACACCAACTGAGGATCATGAAACGATCAGAGCAGATAGTGATAACAGGATTTTATCAACTTTATTATTGCTAGTGGTATTAATCATCACATGGGCACCTTTGATAATATTGATAAACAAAACAATAGTTGGATTGATTGCATCACCTGCAATATTCCGTGATCAATTATTTTCAGGAGAATATGACAGATTACTCGGTACCTCATCCTTCAGAGTAATAATCAATACGGTATTTTTTGGAATAATAACTGCATTGTTATCATTTATTTTCTCAATGTTAATTATTATTGGAATGCAATTTTACAGCAACAAACAGAGTATGGAGAGGAGTATCACTTTTTTGACACTCCTACCAATGGCAACCTCTGCAATTTCTCTGAGCTTTGCTTTGATAAATACACATGGAAGATTCAGATATTTCTCAAATGCAGTCTGGATATTCATCATAATTGCACAACTACTTGCATCTTTACCTTTCGCTTCCAGATCAATAATATCAAGCTGGAAAAGAGTACCATCAGATCTGTTACTCATCTCAAGATCTTTATCTGCCTCCTGGAAGATGACCTTTGATACAGTTATCTATCCATATATGAAATCAGCGATTCTGGTTGCAGTATTATTCTCATTTGCGATTTCAATCGGGGAATTTGGTGCCACCTACTATTTAACAAGAGGAGAATGGATCACCCTTTCAATATCAATATACAAAATGTTCGGAAGTAGAACGGTGATACTACCATATATCTATGCCACTATACTTGTCATTGGCTCATTTATGATTTTTCTAGCAATTGAGAGGATGGGTAAATTGGAGTTGAGATTATGAGAATTGATATAAGAAATCTAAATATAACTTATCAGAAAACAAAATTATTGAATGATCTATCAGTTACATTTGAGAGAGGAAAATTAAGTTGTTTACTAGGACCTTCAGGATCTGGTAAGACTACACTTCTCAAGATAATCGCAGGAGTATCAGATAAATTTGATGGAGATATACTATTTGATGATGAGAGGGTGAATAACAGGTCTGTTGCAGAGAGACTAATTGGTTGGGTACCACAACAGCAACTATTATTTCATGGTTTGAATGTCAGGGAGAATATTGAATATGGGCTGAAAGCAAGAAAATATGATAACAAGATAATTGATGCGAGAGTGAGAGAGATATCAAAATTAGTGGGTGTAGATCACCTATGTGATAGATTTCCTGAAAAATTATCCGGTGGAGAACGTCAACGTGTGGCGATAGCAAGAGCACTTGCACCATATCCAAAATTACTACTGCTGGATGAACCATTCAGCTCACTTGATGCACCAGAAAGAGATAAGCTGGCATTGATTCTGAGAGAGATACAATTACTCACCAAAATTACCACGATACATGTGACACATTCACCAAGAGAAGCAGAATTACTTGCAGATAAAATACATGTACTTGCAGAGGGTGTAATTCACCAATCTGGATCTATGAATGAATTACAAAATAAGCCAAAATCAATATTTGTCGCATCTTTAATTGGATTAGCAAATGTATTTGCGGATTGGAATGGAAAACCTGCAATAATTCCACGAGATGCAGTCACAATATCAAATGAAGGTACAATATATGCCAAGATAATTGCTATGACTTCTAATTACATGTATATAAAAACAGGGAATAATAGACTTGAGATATTCAGACCAGATAAGGAATACAATATTGGAGATAATATAAAAATATCAATTGATAATAATAAAATTAATTATATGCCATGAGATATATTGTTTACAAAATACCATAATTAATCCATAGTTTTGAAAAAGAATTATATTTTTATTAATTTATGAATAGAAAATCCAGAACTGCAGATCAAATAAAATCACATGTAAATGCTTCAATGGGTAGTAATCCATCTGATATGTATATTCTAAATGGTCAGATTGTAAACACAGTAACAAAAGAAATATACAAAGGAGATATTGCAATAAAAGATGACAGGATCGTCAGAGTTGGAGATATATCAGATCTCAAGGAAAAGCACCCCAATGTGAAACAATTTGATGCAGAAAATAATTTTCTTATTCCTGGATTGATAGATACACATCTACATACAGAGTCCACATTTCTCACTCCAAGCACCTTCACTGAGGTTGTATTGCCCAGAGGTACAACTACTGTTGTCGTGGACCCACATGAATTAACGAATGTACTTGGAATTAAAGGGTTGGAATTCTATTTCAAAGAAACACAGGGCCTACCACTTGAGTTTCTTGTGGAGATACCAAGCTGTGTACCAGCTGCACCAACGCTTGAGACAGGCCCCACCACCATCAATGCAGATGAATATGCATCACTGATTAATAACGATAATTATTTTGCATTGGCAGAATTGATGAACTTTCCTGGTGTTATATATGGAGATCAAGAAGTGATGGAAAAAATTTCTTTAGCAGAGGATGCTGGAAAAATTGTTGAGGGACATGCACCAGAGTTGACTGGAATTGGGTTACAGGCATATCTCACAGCAGGAATAACCAGTTGCCATGAGAGCATTGGCGTGAAAGAGGTAATTGAGAAACTGAGACTAGGAATGAAAATTCAGCTGAGAGAGGGTAGTTTTGCAAGAAATCTGAAAGATCTGTCAACAGGAATTAAAAATGAATTTGGTCTGGATTCTGATGCGTGGAGAAGATGTATCACATGTAGTGATGATAAACATGCAGATGATATATTCAATGAGGGGCATATTGATTTCTCACTAAGAACTCTTGTCAATGATATTGGATTAGATCCTGTAACAGCAGTACAGATTGCAACTTTGAATCCAGCCAATCATCTACAACGCACAGACCTTGGTATGATTGCACCTGGTAAGCGTGCAAATATAGTGGTGGTTGATAATTTAAATGATTTCAATGTAAAGGATGTGTTCTCAATGGGAAAACATGTGGCTCATCAGCAGAAGCTACTGATTGATCTTCCAAGGATAGAATACCCAGATTGGTTGTTGAATACAGTGAATCCATTGTATATTCCAACAGTTGATGAGTTTTACATCCCAGCACCTGTTGAGGATGGAAGTCTTGAGGCACATATTATTGGTGTCAAAGAACATTCACTAGTTACAGACCATATAGAAAAATCAGTTAAAATAGAGGCTTCTAAACTGGTTATAGATGATAACATTGGATATTTCTTTTTACTTGATAGACACGGTAACACACGTAATTTCTCCAAATCGATTGTCTCAGGATTTGAATTCAATGGTAAAGTTGCGGTGGCATCCACAGTGGCTCATGACAGTCATCAATTACTCATTGCAGGAAATGACCCCCTTGCAATGCATACTGCTATGACCAATGTGCTGAATACAAATGGTGGGCAGACAATAGTATCAATTGAAGCAGAGAGCATAGTATCAAAAACACTTGCCCTACCATATGCAGGACTAATGTCAATTGAATCCCCAACAGTCATATCAGATAAAATGAATGATATGAAAGAGTTCTCAAAGAAATATATCAAAGGAATATCAGAGCCATTCATGTCGCTCTCATTCATGGCTTTGCCAGTTATACCTAAATTAAAATTGACTGATAGAGGGCTTGTGGATGTGGAAAAATTCCAGTTAATCGAGTTATTCAATTCATAATTCCATTATTTTATTATTTTCGTAAATACGTAACATAGAGATTTCAATAGGTAGATCAATTAATTCCTCAACTGCTGCGGAAATTCTATTAATTAGAATTTCTAATTCATTCTCCACATCATAATATGATGTTGCAGAGTATGATATGGTGACATCATTCTTTGGCCCAATCAATAATGAGATTGATGTCTTACCATCTGTGGAAATCCAATTTATCTCAAGTCTACCTTGAAGTTCCACTTTTGCAGTGAACCTGTAATGTCCAAACCATCTTCCAACAAGTCCATCTCCAATGATTCTACGCATCTCAACATCATCTGAATAGAAACCATCAATTTTTCCAACTGCCACATGTGAGTACAGTGTTTCTGGCACCCTGTTATCAACAAAATTGAATTTTTTGTATAGTTTGCTGAATAACAACGCTCCTTTGTCACTTAATTTATAGCCTGTTTTCTCCTTATCAAGTAGATCTTTCTGAGTTAGTCTGTTCAATGCCTTGGTAAGTTTGGCCTGATGTATAGATAAAAGTCTTTTCAAACCCTGAAAACTCATCAGTGAAGATCCGCCTTTCAATACATTAGTCATGCCAATGTACTCTAGAATTATGAATTCATATTCTGTGAGTTGATCCTCAGAGTAAAGACTCTGCAAGTCTATTGCTGATATTTCACGCATACCAAGTGGCTTTATTAGACTTGTCTGCTTAACGGGATTAATTGACTTACTTAATCGAATATCCATAATGCTAGCCCTAATATAATTACCCATCGATAAGATATAAATATACTCATTTTAGAGACTAAAAAAAAATAACAAAATTAGTAGTAATTGAAAACGAAAAAAAACTACTGAATTATGCAAGTTAATACTTTTTGTAAAAATAGATAGACATCTACAGATCAATTATTAATATACTCTGTACAGAAGAATAATGTGTATGTACATCTTTATTCCAGAGGGGAAGATCTATTTAAGGAGAAACTCAGTGTTCATGAGGCATGTCAGTTAGTTGAACTACAGTCAACTATTGAAGAGGAACAGGATAA
>JAJRQD010000175.1 GCA_024280435.1 archaeon
TATCTATTATTCCTGGGGGATACATCCCCATAAGTAAAATCAATAGTATTACTATTAATTTTGTATTGTTTTTTGGTAACATTTTTATTAATGCATTGTTTCATTTTTTCTATATAAAGTATTTCGAATGAAAGAAATAAAATGATCAATTGTTTAATCAGCATATACACATGCTGAGAAGTGATACATTATGATTTTTCTCATTATTTTTTAATAATCATTTCAAATTTGAAAATATATATTAATTCCTTGATATTTTATTGCAATACAATTATTATTATTCCGAGTACGCTAATTATCGTACCTATCAATTTACTTCTGTTGATAAGTTCTTTTCCAAGCAATAGAGAGAATATTAACACGAAAATAGGATTGGTCGATGATACTGGTGTGGTGATAGCGGCACCAATACCTTCCTGTGCCACGAATAAAGCGCTCGCACCTATTGCGAAGCCAGTAATTCCAGACAGTATAAGATATTTGATAGATCGTTTATCAGGTCTTCCAAACAGTTTATTCTTTGGTTTGATAATATATGTGATGATAGCCCCTATTGCAATAAATGATACTCTAACGCCTGTTAGACCAAAAGGTTCAGTACCAGATGCAATTAACAATAATCTCACCATATAAATAGCAGATCCCCAGAATACTGCAACTAATAATCCCAATGCAAGTGCATTGAATTCAAATTTATTCTGTTCTCCCTTGTCAGAGGCAGTGACTATTATTATACCAATGACAATGACAGGAGTACCGATCATCACAAAGATGCCGATTTGTTCAGTTCTTGAGATTATCAGAAGGAATGTGGTAATTAATGGATATATCGATGCGATCGGTTGCATCACAGTTACAGAGTATCTCTGTAGTGCAAAAATAAATAAACCATCCCCAACAACAATAATCAGAGAAGAGAACAGTAATAAAGGGAATAACTCAGGATTAAAATATACTGATAAATCAAAGTTGAATAATAATGCAACTATTATCAGTAATGGCCCACCTATAATTGCTCTGATAAATAAAGCAAGAAATGGGTCAATATTCTGTACTCCATTCTTGATGAATATTGCTGTTAATCCCCAAGAGACAGAGGCTAATAATGATAATAACACACCTGTGTACAAATCCATACTTCGATATATAATTTGAAGCTATTAATATCTAAGTTTATGGGAAACATATTTTTATCCAAGAATTACAATAAATTTATTTTATAAAGTATTGAGGATTGATATAAATTGCAATTAGGCATTTTAATTATTCGTTTATCTAATTTGTAACTCACATATTTAAATAAAAAGTATATCATTGAAAATTAAATTGAGAGTCAAATTGGGAATACTTGCACCATTTATAATACAAATCGGTATCCTGTATCTTTATTCATCTATCAGATACCAGATAATTGATAGTGCAATTATTACAGTGATACTACTGCTTATTTTTCCTACTATTGTATTGTATGTGCTTTTCCCACTAACATTGATATATGTAGGCCAGTACAGAAGGAGAATATCCAATAAATTACATTCAGAGATGGATATAATAATGTATGGAGATCATGATGAGGATGATACTCTCGAGATTTCTAAAACATTGAGTGAGATAAAATTCAACTACCAGCAGAACCCCAATATTACCAAAAGAGTAAATGAGAAATTAATCCCTTTATTGACTTCTCGTGCAATTGAATCATATCAGAACAACTTTTATTCAAGAGAGAATAAAATACAGGCGGAGGTATCTTTGAATTACTTTGAATCTCTTTTTCATTTTGCCATTCTAAATGGGGTATTCTTCATAATCAACACAATATTACTGATTAGAATGAAATTTGCATCTGTAAATCTGTATTTTATCAAATTGGATAAAATTGATGAGTTTGGTATCTTTATAGGGCTATTAATTATATTTTTGTCAGTAGTAATATTATCTGTTTTCATATTCAGATTCTCCATCACAAGAATTGAAATCTTTCTACCATATGTCTTACCGATTCTTTTCACAGAGAATAAGGATGAGAAATATCTAAGGCGTCAGACGATCAGATCTCTATTATCATTTGATATGGATAATTTGCTGGAAAGAAGAGATCAGCATAAATATGGTAAGCTAATCAATTCATCGATTGAGAAACTTGTAGAACCATTATTGAATGAAGAATTACTGATAACTGCATCAAAAGAATTTGCTCATAAAATAGCTTGGAGGGAGTATTCTGCGCTGATTCAAAATGATCTGATTGATAAGGGTTTCTGGCAATCCACACCACTAGAGAGATTATTTATTGGATTGAAGATTGGCGATCTACAAATTGATTACAAAGATCTATTTGGCATGAATTCAGATTTGGAGTTTATTTTGGATATTTTAAATAACTGGAAGAAAAAATCAAAGGACACTAAATTGATTGCATATTTCAGGCTGTATAGGGTTGTCGAGTACATAATAAAGGAAATTGGTAAGGTACTAGATATTAGGAAAGAGAGTGATGAGTCTGTATATACAATTCTGAAAGTTTTGTATGATATGAAAAAGATAGATAGTAAACAGTTATCCATGCTACAGGAGCTGAGACATAGAAGAAATAAACTAATGCACCAACCAGGAATATCTATACAGATATCAAGAGAGGTTTTCATTGAGAATATTGACATATTGAATTTTCTATTGGAAGGTATTGAAAACTTATAATACAGATGTGGATTAATTCTTTCATTATATTTCATAAAACTCACAATAAGTTTTTCTATGACAGGTTCCTTAAAATCTCCTTATTATAATAAAAACTAGAATATGATGGTATTGAATAGGAATACCGTGACTACATAGAATATCACGAATAATATAATCAGTGATGCAGGAACCATATAGACCACTTTTTTCACATATTCTTCAGGTAAATTCTCTCTCTCATCCCAAGTACGTGATGCTAGTCTCACAGATTTTGAGGTGTAGGGTAAAAATACAATAAACATGATCACGAATATGATGAGATTTGATATAATATCGGAAAACATAATATAATATCATTCATGGGATAGAAAAATATATTTCAATCCAACAAGAGGTATATGAAAATAATTTATTGATTTTGATCATATAAATACCAGAGGAGGAAAAATATTACAATTTCATCTTTCTCTTTCTGATAACGATAAAGAGTACACCCAAAATTAGACCGATATAGAAGAAACTATAGTCATCCTCAATCTGATCTGCCTGACAATTATCACACTCTATTGAATCATTTAGTGGAGTTATATTGATTGTATCATTCATCTGTGTACTATTGATTTCCGTACTATCATGGTTCTGAATACTTACAGAATTTGTTTCTGGCACAGAGAATGAGATCAATAATAATATTGTGATAATTGTGTTTCTCACATGGTACCTATATTAGTTTAAAATATAAACTTTATTTATTGGTGATACTATTGTGTAATTATACAGTCACTTCATAGTATGAGTGATCTTCACTATCCTCTCTGCATCCCCTACAGATAATACTTGCTGGTTGCTTGTAATAATTTGAGACACCCTTGATGAATCCTTCAAGTAATGGTGTCAGATGCTCATCTGAATGATAATACACAAGTATCTGGTTTTTATCCATAATAATGCTTCTTAACAATGGATATGATTTGTTTTCATCTATATACCCAAATGCTTCCTCCACATTATCTAGAAAGGTGATCACATCCCAGTCTTCTGGTAGTTTATCACCTTCTTTTGCAAAATATGTACTTGATACACCCTCACCTAACAGTTCAAAAACTCCATTCTCATCCATAGCTAATACTTCTCCTGCATTCTTAATCACTTTATAGAAATATGCTTTATGATCTTCCTCATTAACTAGATTATTTTTATCTGGAACTTTTGATCCATTTGAGATCTGTTTCCATTTTGTATCATCATAGGTTGTAACTATATATTCTTTGAAGTATTTAATGAACTTCTGGTACATATATTTTCGTATCATCAATTCAAGTATATATCTCTCACTAATATTGTATTCTGTTCGAAAGCTCAAAATACTTTTATAATGATAAAAGCTAATTTTGATGCAAAAAATTTTGAAATCGAATAAAAAATTAAAAATTTGTGAAGATTAAGTATATCAAATATAGTAAATATAAAAAGTGAATTCAAGTATTATCTGACAATAATACTATAATTAATGGCTTTAAAGTGTCTTAAACATCTTTTTACTTTAAGTGAAATTAACTTGAGTAATATTTTTTTTATAATTATTGATAATCTGAAGATTTAACATAAGGATTTAAATCAGCTATATTATTCAGTTCTCACTAGTATAGGTATGATATGAATTTCTCTATAATTTCTCTTATCTCCTCAATATTCTTTCCCATTGCATTCTCTCCGATATTAATCTCTGCTTTGGATTGGTTCTCAACAAAGAATGGACCTGCATTAAGTAGCCAGACCTTGTGTCTCTCTGCGAATAGAAGATGCTGACTATTCACTCTCTTATGATCTAAATCAATAATAATATTGAACATATTTGTATGTACTGGAAATGGAGTTACATGTATCTTATCAGATGAATTGAATATTTCACTGATCTCTTTTGCTCTCTCCACATACTGTGGAATTCTATTCAAATTTTGATCAAGTGCCATCTTAGCAGATATAACATAGGGAAATGAGGTTTTCAGATTGCCACCATGTCTACGTTGCCATACTTTTGATTTTTCTATAAATGAATTTTCACCTATCAATGCGGAACCTGTAAGATTATTCAATCCCTTGTAGAATGACACATAGATACTATCAAATAATTCTGCAATCTCTTTCAATGATTTTCCAAGATAGATCTGAGATTCCCAGATTCTAGCACCATCAAGATGTATTTTTATTTTATTTTCTCTAGCCCACTGGCTGATACTGAGCAATTCTTCCCAGCTTGGTAGCTGGGCAAGTAGTCTGAGTGGTAATTCAAGCACAATTGCAGCAATTGGTTCCTTGATGGCCTTGAAATCTGCCAGTGTAACTAGTCTATTACTCAGTACCTCAGGAGCTCCGAATGATACTCTCACTATACCATGAAGTTTGTTATAAGCCATATGTTCCGCCATTTCAAGATGAGATAGAGGATGAAATGCCACATTGAATATTTTTTTCTCTTCACACCACAATCTCAATGCAATCTGTTGTGCCATAGTACCAGAAATCATGAATACAGCAGCTTCTTTTCCAAATAGATCTGCAATTTCTTTCTCAAAATTTGCAATGTATTTACCATTACCATATATATCTGCATTATCATCCCCCACGTACTTGCTTAAATTTAACAACTGTTCTTTCATACTCTTTTCAGGATGATGATTCAATCTCCAATCACAATTACTTATAATTTCGTTTATTTTCATGTTTTTATTTAATTTAGCATTTATTAAAATATTACTTCATTGCTCAGTATTTTGACTATTTACATAAACTGGAAGTATAGTTCTAATGTGAATTTTAGATAATGCATTCAAGTATTAAATGAATTATTCAAGCAGTTTTCTCAGTCTATTTTTATCCTCTTCTGATAGATTATTGGCTACCTTCTCTGTACCTACTCTGTTACCTCCTCTGTTACCTCTTTGAGATATTACTTGAAAGATGTATCTATTGCCATAATTCAGTGTAGATTTAGTGATATATCAGTATAATAAGAAAAATAATATTGTAAAAATAAAATGGTATAAACAAAATATCTAATCATTTTATTTACTTCAATATGGTAGAATCAGACAATCTTATACACTAAATAATTAATGCTGAATCATGAGACCACAGATTGATCTTAACTGGGTAGAGAATGTACTAAATGAATATTACACACTTGTTGGTGAAATCGAGGAATTACCAAGTGAAAGAGATAGAAACTTCCTAATAAAATCAGATGTCGGTAAATTTGTACTCAAAGTATCAAATAATAATGAAAAGGGACAAATTAAATTTCAGAATTATGTACTATCAAAATTAAAAGTACAAAGACCAATTGAGGGAAAGAATTCATCATATCTATTTGAATTGAATGGGCTTGTATTCAGATTGCTGAGCTATATAGAGGGAGAGGTGATGGCAAAAGTATCAAAGCCTGGACTAATAGACAAATTTGGTTCTTATCTTGGCAAGTTAGACAAAGAATTGATGAAAATTGATTATCCATACAAGGATAAATATATGCAATGGGATCTGAAAAATGCCAGAGATATAGTTATTAAATATAAAGATAATACCCAGAATGAAGGACTGTTGGATTATTTTCTAGGCTTACAAATACCTGATACATTGGAATTGCCAGAACAGTTGATACATAATGATGCCAATGACTATAATGTTATTGTTGGAGAAACTATCTCTGTGATAGATTTTGGTGATATGTTACATAGTTTCAGGATAAATGAACTGGCAATTGCTTGTGCATATCTAATTCTTGATAAAGCAGATCCTGTTGAGATCATTGTCAAATTCACAAAGGCATATCATAGTGTGAATTCGCTCAATTCTGATGAGATCAAGGTATTATTTACTTTAATCTGTATGAGGCTTGCTATGAGTGTATCCATATCATCTCATCAGAGTAAATTAGATCCAGAGAATGAATATCTGCTGATTTCTTCCAAACCTGCATGGAGAACTCTGGAAAAACTGAGAGAAATTGATCCAGAATATGTACTAATTGCAATTAAAATAGCCTGTGGATTTGAACTTGATCTATATTATCCTGGAGAAGAGAATATCTATCTATCAA
>JAJRQD010000176.1 GCA_024280435.1 archaeon
ATCTCTTTTTGATGAACTTCTGTCAAATCTAGATACACGGGGTTTTTTACCCTGTTTCTCAAAAAATTCAGCAAGGTTCATCTTTTCTGTCATGAACTTGGCTTCCATGAGTGGAAGTTTTTTATCAAGTGCTTTTTTGACTTCTTTGTATGAAAGATCCTCTACCTCTTTTCTAAAAGGTGCTCTGGCCACAAAATCAATATCTGTCACCAATGCCAATTCTTTCAATATCATGTCTCCACCGCGATCACCATCAAGAAGTACAGTTACTTCTCGGTTCTTACAGAGATTCTTGATTGTTGATGGAACTTTCGTACCATCTAGAGCAATTGTATTCTCAATATCCATTTTTAGTAGATTGGTAATATCTGCTCTGCCCTCAACAACAATAATTTCTTGGCTCTTGAATATATCAGGTCCAGCAGTTAATCTATCTGGACCAAAATAGGTCACCTTGCCTTTTTTAGTGTCTTTTTCAACAAATTTTGAAATAGATTGAACAGATTGGTTCTCAATGTTCCAACTCTTCATTATTTCACTAGCACGTTTAGCAATTCTATCACGTTTAGAACTTCTCACATCAACTATTTTATCTAGTTTGATAATACATGTGCATGGTCCTACACGTTCGACCGTCTCAAGTGTCGCTGCCAATATGGCTGTTGAGATTTTATTTAGACTTGATGGAATTGTGATTTTTCCCCTTGATAATCCTTTCTTATTACCAATCTTGAAATCAATTCTTCCAATTCTGCCTGATTTTTGCAATTGTTTTAGTTCTAGCTCATCTTCCAAGAGTCCTTCTGTTTGACCAAAAAGAGCTCCCACAATGTCAGATTCACCGACTATACCATCAACCTCTATAGATAACTGTAGTTCATATTTGACTGCTTGGTCTGAAAATTTAGATCCTACGTTTATCACCTATTTTTGGTTGGTACATAAATACAAGAGGCGATTCTTTACATAAAAATTAAGCACAAGGCTATGCAAAGCTTATCTAATTCCTCCAATAATTGATACTTCAATTAGATTGATATCTCAATTAAGATATATCTATGCCTATTTATATTATGAACTTAATATGATATAAGAGTATACTTATCAGCAAAGAATTAAGTTAAAAGAATACTTCTGTTCTAATTACTGAACAACTTAAGAGAATAATATGAATGCATAGATGTTGGCTTTGATCTCATTAGTATTACATACCTCGATAAAGGGCCCTTTAGCATCAATGCATATTTTGCATGCATAGTTTTGCTCGATCTGATCATTGAAAAAATCCTCTCAGATGTCCTCGACTATGTATTTCAAGATTTAGATTTACTATATAATTCTGTTATGAAACAATATTAGAATATTATACCTCTTTGATAATTTTGAAATTTACTTTTTAATTACGGGGAGAATAATTTCGATATCTTTTCATAAACTGTTTTTGAATATGAATTATGAGAATTGAAAGTGAGAAAAATACCGATTTCATCAAAAATATAGCCAAACTGATAATACTGGCATTTATGATCATTTTCATTTTCTATTATGTTAGTTCTGCAATCATCCAGATTGATGATACATATGTATTGTGGGCAAAGATTTTAATCTACATACAGATTTTTATTGAACTAATTGTATTATTTCAGGCTTTGACAATAATGCTAAGTATTATCGATGTGATCAAGGAGAAAGAATCCTTATTTATCACTCCTGAAAAATTGGATAAATATCCAGATCTTGATGTATTTGTCACAATCAGAAGGGTGGATGTGAATATCCTTGAGAGAACAATTATGGCAATAAGGGAACAGGATTATCAGCAGGATAAATTACATGTGTTCATAATTGATGATACACCTGAGAAAGAATTATCTGATAAATATGTAGCACTTTCGAGAAAATACAATGTTGAATATATCTATGATCCCACAAATATCAAATACAAAGCAGGTATGATGAATATCGCATTACCATATGCAAAATCAGAATTTATTGCATTTTTTGATTTTGATCAGATACCACAACCGGGAATACTTACACATATGGTGGCAATACTTCAGGAATATGGGGATTATGCATTTGTTCAGACAAAGAAAACATTCAGAGAGTTGACTAATATCAGCAGAGTATGGTCTGCACTTTTGTATCTACAATTTTTTGAGGTGTTTGAGAGAACCAAGAACAAAAACAAAGCAGTTATGTTTGCAGGTTCAACCGCTTGTTTCAGAAGAGAATGTATTGATAAATCAGGTGGAATTCCCGAGGAAACATTCACAGAGGATAATTATCTCACCTTGAATCTGCTACTCAATGGATATCTTGGTATTTTCTCAAGTAGAGTTGGCTCAATTGGTCTGGTTCCAAATGGCTACTATGCACAGATATCACAATTATGGAGATGGTCACATGGTGGCTCACATACCTTGAGACTTAATTTTAGAAAATTATTATTCAGCAAAAAAATCAATTTCACACAGAGAACTGAGTATCTGTCAACACTCGGTATCACTCCAGTATTGGTGATGGTATATTTCTATATCATCTCATTTGTACCTCTATTCATGAATGGAATAGACTCTCCCCGAATGATGATTGGAAATATGTCATCAATTGCACTCATACCCATTGCATTATCAATCACCTATGTCATATTTGCAGTACTTGCAATATGGTTTGATAGGAACAATGAACATTCAGAGTTCAGTATGAAACAACTACCAGGATTTTTAGTTATCGCATTGGCAAGTAATTTTCTGATTTTTACCAGTGGAATTGCAGGAGTACTGGGAATACTGGGTCCAAAATCTAAAAGAGGTAAGTGGAGCAGACATATCCCTATTATGAGATTAGGAACCACCTCTCTGATACTTGGAACTATTTTAGAGATAACAGCATTGAATTGGCTACAACAGGGATTATCAGCAGCAATATTACTTGTCTTGATGGCATTCACACTTCTTCCAACTTTCTTTGTGGTAATTATATACAGACATCCAGTTAAAGAAGAGCCATAGCTTGTTTCCCAATCTCATAGGTCAATTTAGGAGGAACTGCCTCTCCAATTATATCATAAATCTGTTCATTAGATCCCCAATACTTGTAATTATCCGGAAATGTCATTAATCTAGCGTGTTCTAGTGGTGTAAGTATTCTATCCTCTGTTGGATGGATAAATTTACTCTTACCCATCACTGTTGGTGCCACACGATCACCAAATAATCTCACCCAATTTTTCATCTGAGCACTTGCTCCTGAAAAATGCACTATGCCATTACCTGCATTGACATTGGGTATTTTTTTGGCATACTTTGGATTGATACTTGGATTGTAGTGATACTCGTATTCATCTGGATAATTGGGATCTGGAAGATCACCTATGGCATCATTCACTTTTATTGATCTATAGTTAGGAGATTTAATTTTGAAATTGGTAATAATTGCTCTTAGCCTATTTGATGGCACCCCATAGTCAATTGCCTGTACTTTGTTAAAATATACTTTTCCAAGACCATTTTGATCAAACTCCTCTTGCAACAGTTCAGGACCATCTCCCTCGTATATCCCCATTACATTCTCGATCATGAAGAATTCAGGTTCAAGATCTCCAATTAGTCTGATTGCATGGATCATCAATCTACCCACCTCATCATCATACATTCTTGCATATGGATCCTTTATCCGGTGTTCATTTGCAGAGGTGTATGCCTCACATGGGGGGGATGCAGTGACAAAATCTGGTTTACCACCTGCAAGTTCAAGTATTGGTTCTGAACGAAGTGTGGATATATCTCTCTGTATTGCAGTATTTGGATAGTTAAGATTGAATGTATTCACACAATGTTCTGCAAAATCAATTGCCACCTTGGTATCAAATCCTGCCTGATGGAATCCAGTACTAGAGCCACCACCACCACAGAATAAATCCACTAACTTCATAATAATTCTATTAGTTATACTAATAATATAGATAATGTTACTTACATTTAGATTTTGATGTATATAAAATCATCTTTGACAATTACCTCATACATATCAAGAGGATCGGTTGCAGGAGGGTTCATTGCCTCTCCATTATCAGATAGATCAAATACAGATGTGTGTAGCATACATGTAATATATCCATCGTCATAATGTGAACTTCCAAGATCAAATGTTTTGTGTGTGCAAAGTCTTGATGCAACTATGTATTCACCATCTAACTTGGTTACCATCAGTTTTACACCCTCCACATCAACTGATTTGATTATTCCAGCCTTTACCTCAGATATTGCACAGACCTGAACTAATTCCACCTCAATTCCCCCTCAATACATCCCATTTGTTGGTTAGGAATTCTTTTGATAATTTGACTATGCTCTCATTGTTTATCTGCCTATGAATATAATCAAAATATCCCTTGATCAGTATCTCCCTTGATTTATCATCTGAGATGCCTCTTGATTGCAGGTAGAAGATCATATCATTGTTTAATGGCTCCACAGATGCTGCATGTGCGGCTTTTACATCATTCTGATCTATTTTCAATGCAGGGATGGCAGTGATCTTTCCCTTACCCATAGTCATCCCCTGAGAGGTCAACCACGAATCTGCATTGACACCAGGCTCTGGAATTACTATCAATCCTCTGAGAATAGATTCTGATTTATCCATCATTACAGTTCTAGCATGTACATTACCAATTGTATCAACACCATTGTGATGTAATTCTGATTTAATATCAAATCTCTGTTTATGAGCACCAAATTTAACAAATAAATCCTGACCTTCACTTCCATTACCATTTAGATCTAGATTACTGTTGTGTCTAGATAATTCTCCACCCTGTAATTGAGATAATGATTGCATCTTTGCATATCTACCAATACTTACAGTCCTTGCCATCATATGTACTGTCTTCTCTCCCCAATTCTGTATCTGTGAACTACTTACCCGTGCATTATCCTCAAGAATATATGTTTGCATTCCACAATACATCTCAACATCTGAGTTTTCAGATCTGAATATCTCTAGTAATTTCACATCACTATCTTCCTCAAGATAGGCAATAAATTCAGAGAATAATGCCACATTCTTATTTGATAGAATTGTTGTTTTCACAAGCAACTCATCAACTATAACACCTTTTGGAACATATAACACAGTGATGTTTGTTGCAAATGCCTGTGACAGAGACCCTAGTTTATCAAATCTACCAGAATAAGCATCTATTTTGGAAATAAGTCTCTTTGCCAATTCCTCATTCTTGACAATCAATTCATGCAAACTACCAAAATACACACCCATCTCAATATATTTTTCAGATAAATCTGAGACTACTCCTGCCTCAGTCTCAATCAATGCCAATGGCATATCCTCTATTTTGATAGTATTGATATCAATATCCACATCCTTATCAATCTCAAATACGGATGATAGTATATCAGGATTGAATTTTCTGAAATTTGTATATTTGTAGAAAAGTGCATCCTGATCATATGGTAGTTCCTTATAATCTTTGAATATACGATTTCTACGATCCAATAACCAATCTGGTTCATTCAAACTATTAGATATCTCGGAAATATTTTCTATTCTAGTGTAATGTGTGTCAAAAAGATTTATAGAACTCATAATCTATATTCAATACTGAAAAATTCTTTTTTAAGCTAAAGATAAGAGTACACAATTTATTTTTATCAGATCGATAAAAATTATCATTAATTAATGTAGTAATAATTGATTGAATCTGTTCTGAGGTATTGAAATACTATTTTCAATTTATTCATTATTTTTGATAATTTGACAATTACAATTTACCTGTTAATCTTTTCTCTTACAAAGTTTATAACTATTGGTAGGAAATAAATCACTGCAATGACTGTCAGTGCAATAATCAGATATAGTGAATTACTAGGTGTACTAGTCACTTCTAAAGTATCATCATAGATTACTGTAAGGAAAGTTTTTGTGGAGTCAAAATTTCCTGCAAAATCAATAATTGTCAGCTTAACAATGAATTCATTTGTACTATTAAGATTTGTATAAGTGTGTGTATAGTTTGATAGTGAAGTCACCTCAACAGATACTCCATCTCCAAGGTCAAGTACTGCCATGTATACACCTGCATTATCATCTGCAAATTCAAAACTGAATGTAATTATACCATTCTCAGTGGTTAATTGATAACCACCAAGATATTCATCTGCACCTGCAATCTTATCCAGAGTAAGTGTTGGAAGTACATTATCAATATATATTGTAAAGGTCTCATTTGTTTTCAGATCTTTGTTTGTCTCTGCAATTACTGTCACATTGGTCTTTGTGTTATTTGCAAAATCAACCACATAGGTCATTGCCTCACCCTGTGTTGATACATTCACATTTGAAGGTGTAAATGGATCAGCAGCAACTCCCTCTACCTCAAAAACAAATAATGAGATATTACCTTTTAATACTGTGGCAGAGAATTCAAACACAACAGTGCCATTTGTAGAATAGAATGAATTTCCAATTAATTTAGAATTATTTGTATTGCTCAGTATATCAATGCTAAAAGTAGGAGTTCCATCTCCTATCTCAATGGTCTGGTAATCTAACCTCTCAAAAGATCTGTCACCAATGAACATAATTGATTCAAAATATAATGTAGTTCCAGGTTCATAAGCACCAAGGTCTATCTGAGCAGTTGCATTTACACCTGTAAATACTAGATTTGTAAAGTTTAGATATATATATTCAGTCTCAGTTGCCTCTCGGTACTTGATACCAAATACCTCTGACGTATTCAGAAAGTAACCATTCAGATTAATCAGTACTGGATCATCCTGGATATAGAAATCATCCTCAGAGATTGCACTCCAATATTGATCTGTTGTGATAAAATTATGGGGAGAGTTAAGTGAATCCTCACTATTAGAGCCAATTGCGGCATAGAATGGGATTAATGGGTTTGATACATTAAATTCCAATGTATAATAACTAACACTTGCATTAATATAAGTGTGACCAGTGTATGGCCAAGTGATATCCTGATAAATTACTGAATCAAATTCAAAAGCAAGAGTTTCTGTTACATTTGTAAGTGAATAGTTACCGGGTACATCTGCAAAAAATCTCAGATAATCAGTTTGATTAAGACCGTTCATTACCTTATAAGTAATTGTTACATTTTTGTTTATTTCTGCTTTAACCTGAGCTCCAAGACCTAGAGTTTCATTTCTCTCTCTTACTGTCTGCACATTTGCTGTTGTACTTGTGATATTCACAAATATTGGTCTAGAGATATCTGACAGGGATTGATTTACCTTGACAGGATCTGACATCAAATTCTCATCATTCATAGAATTCACAGGAATCATCATAGATCCTACGAGGAGAATTGTTAAAGCTATTGAAATTAAAATATTTTTTTTATACGAAAAATTCACCATTTAAACGCTTGCTACGTGTTAGATGTTTAATCTAAATCTTCAAAAAAAAATGAATATTTTAAAGGTTCAGTTGTAAAGACTAGACTGATAGATTTTATGTAAAATATTTATGCGATTTATTCTAGTACCAGTTTATGTTTACTAATTTTGCATCAATGTATGCCCACCCACAGTATACTGAACCCGGTAAAGATTGGTTCACAACTAGTCTTGAATCCGAAGATATGGAACCATCAACCAGTAAATCACTTATATTACCAGTAATTGTGATATTCCCACCAGGTCCAATAAATTCTCCATTCCTCCATATCTGTGTCTCATTTGCATGTATAACAAATTGTAAATTGTTTAAATTTCCCTGTACACTTACCTGACCACTGATCACAGTTAATAGAGTACCTGATCGCTGTATGAATTTTCTACCCTTTCCAATACCACCATGAAGGGATAAATTAGTAAAGAACCTATTTATTGGGTATTTATAAGAGCGGAGTAAGGGCATGTACCATGTGCTTCTGAAGCCATTTCCACCAAATATCCAATTTGTACTCTGCAAATCAATTAACCTGTTTTTTATCACTCCATTCTCAACTATTATCTTAGGACGTGTCAAATAACCTTCATCATCAAATATTGTGGAACTATAACCCCCTGCTCTATGAGGATCATCATATATCTGTAAAGAATTTTTCCACTCAATCTCCTGTGACCTCTGGGAAAGAACAATATACATCAGAGAAGATAAAATCGCTCCAAGAATATCAGGTTCAATAATTACCCCTTTAATCTCTTCACTTCCCATTTTAGGAGGGAAATGCAAATTATTTATCAAGGATTGTCTGACTTTGTTCTCTAACTGAATAAAATTGATCTGTAAATTCCTTGAATAATTAGATTTGTCAGAGCTGTATATTGAACCGTCTTTGTATTTAATATATGCTACATTGTAATGTGTCTTCAATGATACATCCTGAATTGCATCTGAGCCAGTATTGACAATAATTCTATTTTCCTGTAATATATCCAATGATCTGTTTACCACAGATATATCACTATTATCAATCTCTGATACTGCATCCAATAGATCATCAAGAAAGTTATGATTGAAGTCAATATTTTTACCCGCATCATTAACTATGGATGTAATTCTTGGTCTTTTTAATTCGGGAAAATTATCTATTGGAATGATTTTCTGTGTGGATTTTGGTTCAGATAGATCTCGAAGTGAGTTTATCAGAGACTTGTTTAATGAGATCTCAGATAATCTGCGGTTTTTACTGATTATTCTAATGGCAAATCCTATTTGTTTCGATAGATTCTGTTCTGTCCTGGTATTGGACATACTTGCATTGAAACGATTAATTGATTGGAAAAATATTTCATAGCTTGAAATCCAATTTTTCTTCTCCAGTAGATTTATGATCTCTTCCGTTTGATCTTTCATTTCTCCAATATTATCCATTTGATCACCTTATGTAGATATTATCTATCAATAAATAGGGGGCAATACCTCCTATGTGAATTCTACTATCTGCTTTCAAACAGATTGATGGAATTTTCTCAGTCTCCCGTCCAATAGCAGTTATATTTTGTAATACATTGGTGGAGTAATCCTCTATATTTATTGGACCCAATGCATGTACAATCTGTCCATTCTCAACCTTATACCCCATCTGTGAAAAAATATTGAATGCACCAGAATAAATAGAGGTGCTTGCATAGGATGTTGAACCAATGATTATACCATTTTTCAGCTCTTCCAACAGTTCTTCCTGTGAATAATGTCCGGGTTCAATATAAAGATTTGTCTGACGTGGTTCTGGTGGTGACAGGTAGGATGTTGATCTTGCATTGCCTGTGGATACTGTCTGCATCATACTAGCTGTTTTTTTATTATGCAGAAAATTTACAAGTACACCTTCTTCTATTATCTGTGTACCCTGTGCCTTGACACCCTCATCATCATATTTGAACCAACCATTTGACTGTATATTAGGATCATCTGTGACATTCAGTAGACCGGAAGATACAGGATATCCCCTGCTATTTGAAAGATAGGAATTACCATTCATTATCTGATCTGCCTCCACCCCATGACCAATACTCTCATGAACTAGACTGAAGGAAGTATCAGGATAGAGAATTGCCCGGGTAAATCCAGTTTCTGAATTTCTTGCCACATTCAATGCATGAAAATCTTTCAATAATTCAGATATTTTAGCATCTATCACATCATAGTTCAATGATTCATTGTTTATTCCTCCAATTGTAGTCTTCAATAAATTACGATGTGCATATTTCAATGAATATATCTCCACAGTTAATAATTCTCTAGAGTATCTCTGTACCACATCAATAAATTCACTCGATTGAAATGATTTAGCTATCTGTTCATTCTCCAGATTTATATTGAATCTGATTGATGGGTCATTTCCACTGATGAGAGATGCAATGTGATATATTGCTTCGATCTCAAGATCAATTAACTCTTTTGATTCATATGGTTTTTTTATATTATTGATATTGTTCTTAATCACCTTGGTTTCCACAATATTGTCATTTGAAGTCTTTGAACGCAATATTTTTTTTGAGAATTCAAATAGATCAAAATTAATCTCATTCAAATTATTTGTGGATAGAAATGAATCCATTTTATCTGTCTTCAATTGAAATCCAGTACCCCAATCTTGTGATTCATTTATCTGTATATTCTGACCAGATTGGAAATTAATTGTGATCTTATTTGTAATCTCTTGCAATGCACTGACATAATCTATACCGATACGCCTCATCTCATTGATTATTGTGAAATAATCCACAAGTTCTATGTATTGCACAAGTAGAAACTATATTACAGGTATATTAAGGACTCTCAATTGTCGGTGATAAATTTCAATGAAACGTGGGAAATTATTAAAATGCAACAAAATATACAATTAATTTATTACAACTACAATTTGAAGATGTAAATCAATATATAGAACTACGATTAATATAATATTAATTGTCAGAGCTTAGTAAAACAGCAAAATATCTGGTTGAGATTGGTTGGAGTGAGTATGAATCACGTACATACACTGCACTTGCACTTCTTGGAAAAGCATCTGCTTCTTTGATTGCAAAAAAATCAGGAGTACCCACTAACAGAGTATATCAGATACTGGAAAAATTGATTGGAAAAGGTTTTGTTTCCAGAATATCTGCAATTGGATTAACAACAATTTATACTGCAATTGATATATCTGAATTCTTGGAAGAGGATCTGATTGCCAAGCAGGAATTGTATAAAAATGCAATATCATCACTTGAAGTGTTGAAAGAGCGTCATGATGCAGATGATGTGATCAAATCATTCACTATTTATGGTAGTAGAGAAGTGAGCATACATCTTCATGATCTAATAGAGAGAGCAGAGAAGGAGATTTATTTCTTTGTAGATACCCTAGTAGAACTGAGAAATGGGAATTTGCTTGAGATTGTGAATGAGAAGGCAGAGGATCTTGATATTGAGATGAAGCTACTTACATCACCACGTGGAATAAATGATGCTTATGAGAAACAGGTATTCAAGGAATTGATTGATGTGGAATTAAGGATCACAGATGATAATCTATCCACCATATTATTACTGGTAGATGAGAAAGAATTGATATTCGTAAGCTACGCACAGCTTACAGATGAAAATACTCCCCGAGATTATTTCGGATTATACTTACAGGATAGAAAATCCATAAGAATGTTTCTAAGAATATTCAATCTAGCTTGGGAACTTGCAATAATGCCAGAAACAGAGGAATAATAATTATTTGTCGGTTAAAAATATATTTTAATGCTTCTATTACGAAAACTAAATCATGGTAAATTATATTTATAAGCTGTATTGAATATTTAACCTTAAATATCAAAAATAGTATTTATTTTTTGAGTGACAGAAAGATATCAAAGAACTGAAAAAAAATCATCTTCAGATATTTCTGGTCAAATTTCTCAAAAAGCTACACTTGCAGCCAGTATGCAGGCGATAACTGATGTAAGACCGGGTAATATTACTCGATATCACAATTATAATAATTTCAAAATTGAGAATTATCTTAATTTATCTGTTAATCTAAATCAACCGATAATTGATCTGGCCACACGTGGAGTTATGGTTGAGAGAGCTTATATCGAGATGGATGAGGTAGATATGGGTTGGATACTTGCAGAGGCAATAAAGAAAAATAATCATTATCAAATCGGATATCATCATTTTGTGGGTATGTTGCTATCATTTGCTCCAATTGCAACTGCAGCAGCATTTATGATATCAGAGGATGAGAATAAGTTTAGTCTAAATGAATTGAAAAACTATACAAGTGAATTTTTAATTAATTCAACTCCAGAAGATGCAGATAGCCTGTTTTCGGCACTGTATAATTTGAATATTCCAAAATATGCATATATTAATGATTTTGCTGAAACTGATATAGAGGGATCTAATTATATGCTGGAAGAAGAGATTAATTTACCTGATTTTTACAAGTTATTTGAGAAAGAATCTCTGGTATTCTCTGAATTATCAAATAAATATCAATTCTGTTTTACAAAAGGTTATGAAGCCTTTAAAGAGGCAATTGACCTGAAATCTTCCTTTACAGATGCAATTACTCACTCATTCATAACTGTTCTGGCACATCATCCGCCTAAAATAGATAATAATGAAGACCCATATTTTGCATACAAGATAAAACAGGAAGCAATGGAACTTATAGATATGGGTGGTTATTTGACTTCAAAGGGAAAAATAATGATATCTAAATTTGACAATACAATTCTTAACTATGAGAATAAAATAGAACTTGCAGAAATTGGTCAACTTACATCTATTATCAGCTTCATTGCATTATTGAATGGTGATGGCACATTTCATTAATATAATGAATTATTTGATATCCAATAGAAATTTAAAGTCTATTCACCAAATTTGTATGAAAAATATGGAGAGATAACTGCAAATAATATAATTGGAACACTAGCCCAGTAACTCCATTGTAATGTACCTCCACTTGTGAATAGATCAATAAGAGTAATAAAAATTACGGCTGAGATAGTGTATGGCACTGACCTTTTCCAATTTCGATATTGGCTCATAAATTTCTCATTCTCTGAATTATCACTAGCCATTTTCGTATTATTTGAATTCAAGGTGGTACCACATTCAATACAGTATTCTGAATTCGGTATATTATCTGCATTGCATGATTTACAGATAATAGATGCTTTATTCATAATAATGTTGAGTACAACATGATTAAAATACTAAACTGATCTAGTTGACAATATTGTACAGATTTTTTTTAATACTTACCCACAAAAAGTACCCTTCAAGTGCTTCACTTATCCTGTTACTACAATTTTATCTGATCGATAGAGGGTATCCCAAGGATTGATAAACTCTCTCTTGCCAATTTATCAGCTTTTGAGATGGCTATATCCAGATTATATAGTTCACTATATCCTGCCAATGCAGCAAGAAATATATCACCCGAACCGGTATCATCTACAATCTCATCGACGGGAGTACTTTGAACCACACAACTTTCATTATACGAGATAATCTCAATATCATTACCTGAATTTGTGATAATCAATTTTGATTGGTTTGTATTGATTAATTCCATATTTGAAATCTCTGATTTTGAGCATTTAATCACATCAAAAGTTCTTAGTACCCATTGAAAATCACTTTCTTTAAGATTGTGAGATACAATCCCATCATCAATCTGTCTCGCAATACCCTGAATATCGAGATAAGATCTTTTAGCTCTTGAGGCTATTAATTCCATGGTTTCTCTATTTATCTCATTTGCAATTGGAGAGATTATCACAATATCATAACTATCAGCCAGTAAATCTTTGATATCATTGAGATCATTTGCTCTTTTAATCAGTTTTAAAACACGATTATCCAGAACTTTCTCATC
>JAJRQD010000177.1 GCA_024280435.1 archaeon
CCTAATTATCAGGTATTTACAATCTGATTAGTCTTGTGAAAATATAAATCGATATTACTCACAATAAATAGAAATCTCTATTTTCTTCAAAATTAAATCAAGAAATATGTTATTGGAGAAGATAAAATAATGAAGAAGAAAGATGATTTGTCCAAATTAATTTCAAAGACGGATTTAACCCCTGAATTGAAATTAGAACAATGGAAAAAATATGTAGAAATGTCTAATGCTTTGAGTGAAAGAAGAGTTTCATCTAATAATTTCTACCTTTCTGCAAATTCTCTATTAATTATCATGATTGGTTTCTTAATAGAATTTGAACATTATATTTGGTTAAGTTTAATTTTCGTTATTGGGATAACTTTTTCATTGAATTGGTTCTACCTAATCTCACAATATAAGAATTATAATAGTGCAAAATTTATAGTAATAAATGCGATTGAAGAAGATCTCCCTTACCGAGGTTTTACAGTTGAATGGGAAATAATAAAAAACAACAAAATTAAACTATTGAAAATTCCATTATCGAATATTGAAAAAATAATTCCAAGTGTATTATCTGTTGTTTACTTAATCAGCCTTACTATTTCATTAATTGTCATCTTTTAGAATATATTTTCACTTTAGAACTAAGTAAATAATAAAAAGATAAGATAATGACTACAATTTAATGATTTATGAGAACATTCAATATATTTGTTAGTCATTCATGGACCTACACGGACGAGTACAAGCGATTTGAAAAATTACTTGAAAGTAGACCATACTTTAATTTTAGAAATTACAGTGTTCCCAATGAGAAACCAAAAGATACTAGTACAGATAAAGAGCTAAAAAACGCATTGGAGGGACAAATTAGACCAACTCATATCGTTATAATATTAGCTGGTATGTATGCAAATTACAGCAAATGGATAAATATTGAAATGAATATAGCTAAGAAAATGGGAAAACCAATGATTGGTATTAAACCACATGGTGGTCAAAAGGTACCAACCCAGGTTTCAAGCCAAGTAAATGAGATTGTTGCTTGGAATAGAGAATCAATTGTAGATGCAATTAGAAAACACTCTCTAATTTAAGTGAGGAATTTATATGACGAGAATATTTGTATCATATAGATGGGAAGATCGAGATCATAAAGAAGGATTTCGTGGTTTGTTGATGAACCCAAATAATGAATTATTTGACGTGCCGATTGAAGAGATTCAAAGATTTGATACAACTGAAGAGATTCAAAGATATCTAAATACAAAGATACGTCAGGCAAGTGCTATTGTGGTGTTAATCGGAAATAATACTCATAATGGTCCATGGGTAAAACATGAATTGGAGGTGGCAAATTCACAAAGAAAACCAATCATTCCTGTTAGAATTCCTGAAACAAATGGAGGTCTTCCAGCTATTATTAGAAATCAAGATCTAATTGAATGGGATGCTGATGATATTAATCAAGCATTAACCAACATCTTTGGTAGGTGAATTAAATTTGAACAACAAATTGGATTCTGAGCTTTTGGGAAAAAGATTATCAAAATGGATTGGTTACGGTGAATTAGAAAGTGATTTTTGGTTTCTTGGTACTGAAGAAGGGGGAGTGACTAGTTCGGAGGAACAGAAATTAAGAATAGCTCTTCCTCCTGTAAGTGATCTCGCAGATTTTATTTGTAAATTGAATAAATTGGAGGGTGTGAATGCGCCCTGGATGAACAAACATCCTCCTTTGCAAAAAACATACGCAGGTCTTATTCGAATTTATCTTTGTGCGAATGGTTTGTGTGGCTTTGATAAACCAACTGAAGGAGATGATAAAAGAGAATTGACAGAATAAGTTAGGAAATTTCAAAGAGATAAATTTGGACGAAGTGGCCAAAATATGCTGGTATCTGAGTTGATGCCACTATCAAGTAAAAATATGGGGGATTGGAAATATAATGAACTATCAAATAGAGAAGACTTAGAATCACGTGAAACTTATTTGGATAAATGGATGCCGAGAAGAAAAGAAATGTACAAAAAATTGATTGAGAAACATAATCCCAGGGTTATTCTTGCCTATGGTAAAGGATATTGGAAGCACTACAAAGATCTTATAGAATTAAGAGATTTTAATCCGATTAGAGATGGATTTGCGATAACTAATGGTCAATTAGTGTTAATACCTCATACTGGAAATGCCATATCAAATAGCAAGTTAGAAGAGGTTGGACATTGGATTAGAAAAAACCTTTTGAAAAAATGAGTACTCTTTCCAAATCATCGGTTTATGTACTGAAATTTGAATATTAGAATATGTCAAATAAGTCACTATTAAAAAAAATTGTGAGTATCCATGACAATAATTTCAACCTTCTAACAAAGCTGATACCAGATCTTATAGACAAAATAGAATCAAGTCACAAAAAAATAAATCTAAATGGAATTGAGTTTCAAGTGAATATTATCAGAGTTAATAAAATTGAATCAATAATTTCGATATCAAATACTTATCTACAAAATGGAGATATAATGGTTGATCTTGAATTCATTGTAAAAATTTTCCCCATTCAAAAAATTATTGAGGTTATTAGTTATCAAGATCAATTTGGAATAGTTGAAGCCTATACTTCAGATGAACTAGTATTAACAGAGAATAAAATATCTTTAAATAATTATCTGAATAAATGGTTGAAATCAAAATTAAAGAATAATCATTAGTAGTTTATGTAAAATTATGAAAAGCAAAGAGTGTTAAAGATTCAATATAACAAATATAATTATAGATGTGATAACCAATCGTCTTTAGTGTTTTAATTTGTAGTTCGAGTAATTGTAATTCATTTAAATTTGAAAATTCCACTCCATTTTCCAATGTAGGTGATTCAAGTATCTTAAAATCAGATCCATAAAATTTTGTAATATGAGAAAATCTATCGTAAATATTATCCAAATTAGTTTCGGGCTTTTTATGAGCAATATCATTTCTCAATTCAATTAATTCTTTGAATGTCTTTTTTATTTCAAGGTAATCTTCTGAATCTAAAATATTCTGGATACCTTTTTTAATATCATCAGAAAATGATTTTAGAATATCATTGAATTTCAATAAAGGATTCTTATAATTATCTAATTTTTTGGTCCATTTTCTAATATATTCTTTCGATGCATTTTTTAGTATATAATCGACTAATTCAGTACAATATGCATCAGCGTAAGCTGAAAGAGAGAAAATATAATATGCAAATAACCTTTCAGCTAATTTTATGTGATAGAAACTGTCTCCTATTTTCTTAATATTGTCAAGTTGTTCTTCAAGCATATTAACGGATTCACCAAGAGTAATATCTCTCATTTTATCATCATCAATATTCTTTATTGTTCCTATTTCTTGATTGAGATCAAATTTTATTTTATTTTCCTGGATTGTTTTAGTAAATCCTTTTAGTAGTGGTTCAATAGTAGGTATAATGATCCATAGTCCATAAAATATTGAAGTGCAAATATATTATCTTCAAATTTCATACCAAATGAGGTGGTTAGTTTTACAGTAATCATAATTTCTTTTACTTTATCCATTTTATTCACAATTATTTATTCTATTCAATATACTATAAATTAACATATTCTTGATCCCACATTCCGCAGTTAATTTTTCGATTTTCTTATTTTATCGTCAAGCAAATCTCCAAGTAAGGCATACAGGTCCTCTCCCTTAGATTCATACATTTTAAGATATTTTTCACCCATTAATGTTAGAACTTGGATATGTTTTGGTTTAATATTTGGTATTTTTTCATGCACAATTTTCTCATTGTGTTTCAATGAGATAACATGTAAGGCATCAAATACCTGGAATACATGTCTTATTGTTGGTTTTGGTGTAGCAGGGCGATAATTTGATATGAAAACCTCTTCTTTCATCTTAAATGCCTCACGCATTCTTAATTCACTTAGATTGTATACCAGTAATGCTAACCCAAGGATCATGCCCAGAACCATAATTCAATTTAGAGGAGTTTAATTTTGAACAATCTCATACTTATCAAAATCGACAATATTAATTGAAGACTGAATTCTCTTTATGTCTGTTTCATATGTAGAGCTATTAGATTTTTGTAGATATAATCCTTTTAACCAATCAAATTTTGATTTTAAGGATTCATAAGGATAGTTGTTATAAAATCGGTTGTTTGTTTGTTTAATTCTTGTCATTACATCACCTTTTTAGATTCATTTTACAATCCAAATGCTTATTATAAAGTTTAAATTTGTCTACATTTATTAATCTAGAATTTGTATTAAATGCTTAAAGAAGAATACAATGGTTTATTATTATGAGTATTGTTAAAATTTGTATGCTTGTATTTGATTTAGAATTTTATGTTCCTCAAGAATTTCGAGAAAGTTCCAAAACCAGTTTGATTATGAACCCGACAAGAGATGAGAATATTATTCTTGGAGGTAGCTTTTATGTTCATAACCCTTTCAAATTTTCCAATATAAGTAGATTAGACTATTCAAAAATTCAAGATTTCTGGATTTGGAACCAGAAAGCCTTTAATGATTGTAATATTAATGATTATCTGCTTGCTGAAAAACAATTATTAGAAAAAATATATAATTACATTGACAATTATGCCCTGAAGGTGCAAAAAAAGGCAGAAGAATATAGATTGAAAAAAGGCTGGGATAGTCCTGCAAAAAAGAAAATAAAGTATGCTGGAATTGGCATATCAAGGTCAGATCTCCCAATATTATATATTAGATCGAATTTTCATAGTATTGCAAGTAGTCCAGACCTATTCGAGATTTATTTATCACATCATCCATTTGATTTAGCAAATGTAACATTTGGTTATGTTAGAAAGAAATCTAAATATCCAAAATTAGATTCTATTAGATCTACTGAAATTTTTAAACATTATAATGTTGATTTTGAAAAGGATAGCAGTAAATCAGTTTGGGATTTATTTGAAGAGAACCAATTTGATAAAATCAAACACCGTACTCATAATGAGTTAAAATCTACAGTCGAAGTATTAGTTAAACTGCAGAACAAATTGAAATTTAATTAAATCTTAATAATTCAATCCTCAAAAATCATAAATTCTGTAAATAAGGTTTCTGAACAGCTATTATGTATCTTTGAATTAATTGAGATCTTTTCAAGGGGAAAATTTCCTCTCTCATTCTTTTTATTGTAGCGTGGCCGTAATCTGTGAATTAGGAAAGTTTCAATATTTTCAATATGACTATTAATTGAAAAATAAGGTTCTTTTATCTCTACTATACCTAAATAAATAGGACCTGGTTCATTTAGAAATATATCAAACACAGCAGAGTGTCCTTGAGATAAAATTCTCTCTCCGATTCTTACAGGGTATCCCTTTAATTCTTCCTTTTTTCGTTCATAGCTTGCCATACCTACATACAATACATTTTTAATTCCTATACTTGAACTGATACCATTGTATGAATTATTTGTAACATCTACTACTTCTTTTTGAGCAGGTTTATCTGTAAATAACACATAAATTCGACTTGGTTTGCTCTCTTCATTAGAATTCACCTCTTTAAGATGAAGTACTTTGCTGAATTCGTTCCATTTCCAAGTGATTTCATATTTCATGGTAAAGATTTTTAGTATAAATTGTTTTTAAATATTTCCCATTAATCCTTTACTTAATCATTCATTTATTTATCATGTTGACACTATGCAATCAAATAAACTATCTTGCCCACGATATAATATTAATCCCCGATATTTTATTAAAGTGTTTTACATTTCTTGTTAAGATTGTATCTATGTTGTGAGACAACATAGTACTAACAATAAAAGTATCAGCTGTTCCAATAAAATATCCACCAGTCCTTTGCTTGTGTTCCAAATTAGCAGATAATATTGCTGATTTTTCGTCAAATGGTAATATTATGAATCTAGATAGAATTTTTTTACGGATTTCGATCTCTTTATTATTTTTGAACCCAATCCTCCTATTAAGAATTCATGCATGACAATGCTGGGAACTGCATGGATCCCTTCCTCATCCAATTTTTCAATTATAGGTTTGAGGTTTTTATTATTTCTTCGTAAATCTATTAGAAAGGTGGTATCTATACACTTCAATTTTCTCGATCACCATAATCTTCACTTCTTCTTTTTTCTAATTCTTCTAGTTCTCTTTCATAATCATCTTCATCTAAAGATTGATATTTATCCCAAATATCTATTAAATTGCCCATATTTCGGGTTATTCTGATGATCGTATCTGAAAAACTCTCTCCTTCCATCTGGATCTTTTTTAATGCATTATACGCATCAGTTTTCAATGAAATATTCTTTGTTGCCATGTGTACATGTACTCATACACACATATTAATTTTTCTCCCAATTATTAGTCAGATAATGACTTGTTTTCTGCCATTTATTTATCATGTTGACAATTTGACAGTTTTCATAATTTCGTGGAATGAAATTAATTTGATAAAATGAGGTTGTTGTTCATATCATCCTTAGTTTTTCTATAATCAAAGATTAATAAACATATAATCCTATATAGATTCTCATAGAAATAAAGAATATGTAATTTAAGCATTTCCAGTTATTCAGAGAAGCATTTATTGAATTTATTGTTAGTGATCAGTCTCTCAACCGAGCATTGAACCCAATCACAATTCATAGTCAAAATCTAGGAAATATACAGACATCATTAGCCTAGTTTATTTTGAACAGCACAAATTATAAAGAATTGAGTGGTATTTTTAGTAGAGATAGTTAGGAACTTTTGCAATATGTCCAAGTTTCACAAGATGATAGATTTACATCCTCACTTCTGCATGTGGACACCAGTTCTATGGCTGTACATGGTGATTATACCACACCCCATAATGACCCTCATCTCATAAAGATTACTCACGGTAAATCCAAAGATGGTAGAAATGATCTGAAGC
>JAJRQD010000178.1 GCA_024280435.1 archaeon
ATTGACTATGTTTACGGTTTTATATATGAAAAAAATATTATTTTTGTTTATTTTTCAATTCGTATTTCCGAACGCAGTCTTGGAATAAAATAATATTCAATCTTTTTTGTTAGTTTAGTCATAGTGTGATATTTTTTTATTCCTTGAAAGTAGTTGTTTTCTAACAATTATAGTATGATCAAAAATTTGTATGTACAGATTTTAAGTTATGAATTTCACACGCTCTGGTGAGATGATGTCACTATTCCATTGAATGTATTTTAATACTCCTGGGCAACTTTATATTTGTTGTATATCTTTATTTCTCTCCACAGCTATTGTACCTGTTTTTTGTGTACCATGTTCGCCTTTATTATAATTCCTCAGTATGTCTGCGAATTGTAGCCCTCATCTGCAAATTCAATGTTAATTCCATAGAGCTCATATTTACATATCAGATTGTCCTTGAATTTACCATGTGGTTTGCTGAAATATATGAGATACCTTCTTTCTCAATCCTCTCCACCAATCACCCACCAACAGATTAGCAATTTTACCACTCACACAGTATTTAAGTGCACTATTTGACATATATTTTTTGATTTAGTTTTATTAATTTTAGCTATTAATTTTCATTTGAATTATAACTAACCACTTTAAGGTCAGGTATGATTGTCAGATCCAATTCCATAGCAGACATTGGTACCTCAATTCCATAATTATTCAGTATCTGAGGATGAACCTCTCCCAGTTGTCCAATAGTAATTCCATCAATAATTATATTCGCAGCTCTTCCATCAAGATAATAGTTAGAATGAAACTCCTCAAGTGTGTAATCAAATCGTAGCAATCTGAACAGAGTATCCAATACTGCCAGAATAGTCTCAAAAGTCTCCTCAACACCAGCTAACAGTACAGATGCCTTAGATTTGGTGATAACCTCATTATTCTCAACCACCACACATTCTCCAGTCTCAAATATTCTCTGTGGATACTCATTGTGTGTGTTACTTGATGCAAAGCGGATCAATCCAGGTAGTAATTCAGAGCGGATATAGTTGAAGTTAGAACTAACTGGATTAGAAATCTCAATTGTATGCATCTTCACAATCTTGTCATCCATATTCACCTTATCAGTGAGAGTTGAAATATTAGTCAATGTATAGTTCAATACCTCTATCAGCCCGAGACCGGTGAATAGCTGTCGGACAAGGTTCTCATCCTCAGTAGATGGATCTATCTTACCAGATGTCACCACCTTAGCATTACCAATTGTGAAGTTATTGTATCCATATGCCATGGCTACATCCTCTGATATATCTACCCAGTGCAACACATCACGTCTCCACGGAGGTAATTGCACAACTAGTTTACTACCCCGTTTCTTGACATCATTTCTTCTCTTTCTGATCAAAGACATCATTTTCTTATGTGAGAATTTAGTTCCTAGATATCTGTTTATATCCTTTGGATCAACCTCTATCTCAAGAGGTTGTGAATGTGGAGTAACATCATCCTTGATATCGTATTCCTTAGGATAGTTTATCTTCACAGAGCTAACCTTACCACCTCTATCTCGCAATGCCTGTACCACAACTGCCAGAGCCTGTATAGTTGCACCATATTTTATACCTGTGACTTCCACCAACACATCAGTTGTATCAACTGTAACTCTACCAACATCATTTGAATTGATTATTGGAGGCATTGATAACACCCTGTTATTGATATCTACAAGCATTGGTACCAGTTCATGTGCATCAAGTATATGTCTGTACTCTTTTCCCTTCGGATGCAGATCAAATATCTCATCCACTGTAATTTCCTCATCAAATGCCAATGGCTGGAATTTGAAAGACCTGTCCACACAAGTGTATTTAATCGGACTTTCCAGCATATTGATATTGTATATTCCAATGGATGTACGTTTGCGTTTTCTACCGAATGAGAAATCAACTTTATCCTGTAACTGAATAATCTGTTTGATAAGAAAATCATCCAACTCCAATCCTCTGATCACAGCTGCTCCAATATATGGTCTGATCCTTTTTAGCTTTGCATCCACCTGTATCTCATATCCAGATGGAGGTGCATCAAGTGGTGGTAGACCAGGTTGATCAATTCCACCTCTGACCAGTCGAGCAATACCCTCTGCACACCACAGATCAGGCCTATTACTTGTCTTCACATCTATTGCTATTTTTGTATGACCATTCTCATCTGGTCCTTCTGGATCTGAATCCACCTCAGATATGGTATTAGCAATATAATCATCCAATTCCTCTGGAGATAGTACTTTTTTCAATCCCATTAATCTGGAAATATCCTCTATTGATACATCTATTGTCACCATAATTTATTCCTCCGGTTGAATTCCTGAGGATACTTTTTCATTCCTCAGATAATCAATATTCTGTGAGAAAAGCTCTCTGATATCACTGATCTCATATTTAGTCATGAATAATCTTCCAACTCCAAGACCCCATGCTAGAACTGGATAATCAATTCCAAATGGCTTGGTCACCTCGGGTCTAAGTATACCAGCACCACCAAATTCAATATATCCAAGCACGGGATGTTTTGCTGATAATTCAACTGATGGACTGGTAAATGGATAGAAATCAGGTCTGAACCTAACTTCAGATGCACCAGCCACCTCGGTTGCAAATGTCTTTAGTATTCCAAGCAGATCCCGGAATGTGATATTAGGATCACATATTATCCCCTCAGTCTGATCAAATTCAACTGCATGGGTTGCATCTATCTGATCTGGTCTGAAACATCTAGCAATTGAGAAATACTTGGCAGGAGCAACAAGTTTGGGAAGAGTTCTTGCAGATATTGCAGTACCCTGTGGTCTTAATAACAGTCTTGCTGCTTTCTCAGGATCCCATTTGTATCCATGTCCTCTACTACCTGTTTCCCAGCCATTCTCATGTGTCTTCGCCACATTGTTCACATAATTCTTATTCAGTAATTTACCATGTGTGGGATTTTTTATCAGTAGAATATCAGTGTCCTCCCTTGCAGGATGATCTTGTGGTGCATAAAGAGAATCGAAATTCCAAAATTCCTGTTCGACAATAGGACCCTTCATCTCTTCAAATCCCAGTCCAACAAGTTTTACACGCAGATGATCCAAAAATTGACGATAAGGATGATTTCTCCCTGCATATATCTTCCTAGGTTTGGTCTTCATCGAATATGGCTTGAAACTTACATTTTGCCATCCAGATTGGATAAGTGCGGGAGTGAGCTTGGTCACCTCCTCTTTCACCTGTATACTGTTAAATTCTTTCTTACTGATCTTTGATTTAACAATTGCAGTGGTGTTCTCAGAAATCTCAATTAATCCTCTGGATTTTAATCTATCAATTGCAGAGGCATCTTCAATAAATGTTGAACCACTGAATAATGAGGTGATGGCTTCTTGAAGATCCAATGAGTATGCACTGGCTTTTTTACGATCACTTATCTCCACATTTCCCCTGTTAATCACAATAAGACCTGCTTTTTTTAGTATTCCAATTCCAGCGGTGATATCACCCTTTGAGATACCTGTTTTTTCAGATAGATCTTTCATATGTATACTCTTATCAAGAAGATTATCAAGTAATCTTCTCTCAACTAATCCGTCATTCGCCTCTTTTCCTCTTTTGGTCAAAGAGTGAATTATTTCTGATCTTATCTCTCTTGTTATCAGGCCCATATCTACCAGATTGGCAATAGCACCCTCAACTCTACCTCGATCCATTTTAAGGTTATTGGTGAGTGTGGGTACATCAATGGGACTATCTTGTATTATACGCTCCAGTACTTCATAATTGACTGGGTTCAACACTATCTTAGCCATGATTTTACCTCATATGTTTGTGTTAATTTGCTGTCTCTTTCTAGTTTTTTTAAGTTGTTAGTTATAGAAATTCCAAGGCAACTACCATTTCAGAATTTCTTTTCATAAGTTTAAAACATATTTATCATCAGTATAAAATAATATCAAACTTGATACCAAATTATCTCAAAATTATTTTATGATACTAGTGTTTTCTTCTGCTTTCTGTCCAAGTTGTATTGCAAGAGAGCTTATTTCCTCCATACTCGCAGTCATCTCCTCAGCTGCAGCAGCCACTTCCTCAGCACTGGCAGCAGTCTCCTCCGATACAGATACAACATTTATCATATTATTTGATATACTCACAAATGATGTCTGCAAGGTCACTCTGATATCATCTGCCACCGCCTCTATTCTCTCAGACGCCAGTTTTGACTGATCAGATAATTTACGTACATTCTCTGCAACCACTGCAAAACCACGTCCATAGTCCCCTGCTCTACTTGCCTCTATACCTGCATTGAGTGCGAGTATATTCGTTTGTAATGCAATCTGAGCAACTTCCTGTGTATTCAACTGTATCTTCTTAACAATATCCTCCACAACCCTCTGAAGATTATCAATATCTGTATTAACATTGAATATTAACTCTGTTTGTGATGTAGCTCCATCTGACATTGCCTGAGAAGTAGATGCAACCTCCTCTGCAGATGCATTTACCTCTTCTGAGGATGCTGAGAGTGCAGATGCAGTCTCTCTCAGTAGATTAGAGTTGTTATTCATCTCATCAAAAAGAACATCCACAGATGCAATCATAGAATTAATAAATTGTATCATAGAACCAAATACACTATCTGAGATAATCTCTTCATTTGTAATGCGTTCTGAATATACACCTTTATTCACTATTTCTGCAAATTGTGCAACCTCCTCGATAAATGGATTTATCAGAGAATTAATTGATTTGATTGAGAAAAACACTATAACAACTAAAGGTACAAGTACAGTTAACACAACAGATATGTTTATGCTACCATCAAAAGAGTAAACATCTTCATTATATAGCAAGATACCTGAAATCGCAGCTGACATTGCTGTTGCCATAATATAAGTAGATGATAGGAATCTGAAGTCAGATATCTTATATTTACGCAGAATGCTGATTAACAACACAATAAGTGCAAATATAGACATTGCAATTATTTCTAACAAGTTCTGGTATAAAACATTTACAATTATTATTTTGTTGTATGCAAGAATTAAGTATGTAATATACTGAACAGTGTATAACAACATTGGATTCTGAATTAATGAATTAAGGTCCCACTTGATTATCACACTTTTTTTGGACATGGCATATGATAGAATGCATATATTATATATCTTGTTACATTTGTAACACATTATTGAATAAAAGTGAATAATGTTGGAGTATATTAGCCCTAGTTTAATTTCAGTGGTCAAATCAATAATAGTTCCCACCCATTTCAAATTCGAAACATAACCCTTAAAAGCATTAAATTATTACCATTAATAACATGGCAATGTTTAATCAAACCCTAATATTACAAGAAGAAGCCAATTATGAAAAATTAACATTAGCTCCCGAGCACAATGCAATGATGGAAGGTATAGCTAAGATAGTCGGACCACATATTGAGATCAGTCACATAGCACTTAAAGGTTTTATATGGAAAAGCTTGAAGGATATGCAAGTAGAACATAATGTTACAACTAAAGAAGTTGCAGGTATGAATCCGGAGAATAGACTGAAGTACACACTTATTGCTTTTAAAAACCTCGAGGGGTATCTTCATCGTCTGCTTAGAAACAAGTCCGATGAGGGTACAATCACAGAAGCAATTGATAAGGGGATAGAATATTATAAACAAATATTTATGAATAGGTAAATATGGATTTCATATTTGTAACACATTATTGAATAATATTGATTATAATACAATGTCCCCTTGCTTGATTACATTTAATATATTACTTCGATTAGTAAGGAC
>JAJRQD010000010.1 GCA_024280435.1 archaeon
AGTTGGATTAATCGCAGCCATATCAATACTGATTGATATTTTCTTTATACGACCAATTCTTGTACCTGCATTTTTATTACTATTGCATGATCATCCACTTGTTAAACGTGAAAAATAATACATTTGAATCAATAAATAGTTATAATTTTTATTACAACAGGTGTATAGTGAATATTTAGATCTTTTAACAATTTTAGGTATCATCCGATGTAAACCTAGTTAATACTAAAATTTAAAAATATGGGATACAAAATTGACTGAGATTAAAAATCATAACTATTAATACAATATTCAATGCTATATTTTGAACTATTGTCGTATAATTTTTTAAAAAAGATACAATCTTGTTTAATAATCTATTGGGCTAGTTATAAAGCTTTATCTAAAATAAATATTCAATAAAGAAGATGACAGATTTATTAATCACACCCTCTGAGGAACAAGTCAATAATCTAGAATTGAATGATACACGTTTATCAGATTCTCTTGAAGTTCTCTCCAAAGAGAAGGCAATAAATCCTGCCAGTGTGAGTATGGCAATCACCATCACAAACTCACTGGCATTAATGGATAGCTTTGTATCCTATCTTGCTATTATGCGGGGAAGTACTGGTGTTATTCAGGGTTTGATAGTATCTGTTAAACAACTGGGAACTGCATTATTAAATCCAGTATGGGGATATTTATCAGATAATTATGGCAGGCGTAAATTCATGGCAATAGGATTAATAATCAATGCTATCATAGCAATGTTTCTACCATTCGCAGCCACTCCCGAATTGATTCTTATTCTAGTTGGTATACAGGCTATTTTTGGTGCGATGATTACACCTTCCTGGGTTTCTTGGATTGGAGACAGATCTAATAAGAGCAATCGGGCATCCACCTTTGGTAAGCTATCTATGATTGGTAGTTGGAGTTCTATGATCGGCAACCTCGGTATCAGTTTCTATATGGACTACACAGATCCAAATTTGGAACATGTGGAGACCCTGAGATTTCCACTTTTATTATCTGCATCTCTTGCATTTCTATCAAGTATACTTGTACTCTTTCTATCAAAAGAGAGGCCCTTTAAAGATACTAAAAAAGTACATGTGTTGTCACCTGTTGAACGGGTAAAAGAGGCATTACACTCTGTAAATCCAAAATTCAGAAAATTCATTCTTGTGGAGGGAATATTCTATTTCACATGGGCTGCTGCATGGCCACTATTTCCATATGTACAGTTCAATGTGGCAAACTCTTGGCTGGATTTTGCTGTGATGCAATTATTTTTTGCAATACCAAGTGGATTATCATATTTCTATGGAGGTAAAATCGCAGATAGAATTGGCTTCAAAAAAATGATCAGACTAACCCGTCCGATACTTGTATTTCCACCTATCACTGCATCACTTGCAGCATTCTATGGGAATATTTATTTCATATATCTGGGAAATATGCTGGTTGGATTCACACTAGGTGCCGCAATGGTATCTGTAAACTCTTTATTAATAGAATATGCGCCGGAAGATAAAAGAGCCACATATATCTCCATGCACACGATGACTATTGGTATACTGGCATTTCTATCCTCAACAATGATGGGTATGTTATTGCAGATTTTTTCAGGAAATGATATTCCATCAGATAAGCTATTAATTACTTTACTATTATCAGTTTCAGCTGCTCGTTTCATTGCTAGCTTACTGTATAAATTTATTCCCTGTCCAGAGGATGTTAAGGATTTAAAATAATATTATTCTGTCCAGCTAAAGCGGCAGTCTTTGCATTCATACTTTGTTGCATAAATTGGCATCATAGAACGATATCCAACAGGTTTTGATTTATCTTGGCTTTTAACTAATCTAGAGCTTCCACAGTCCTTACATACTATTTGAGACATATTTATACCTAATTTTTTTCATTTTAAATCTTTTTGCCTTGAAAATTGATTGATTAGATTATATTTTACTTCTTATTTATCATTATTATTTAAGCAAAAATGTCTCTTCAATTACTCTTTTTTTGAATAATGGTGCTAGAATTCTCTGTATTATTGGAATTCTTTTCCTCTGTTCCTTAACATAATCAGCTATATTTCTTGATTGGAATTTAAGTTTCTCCTGTGATGCTTCAGTATCATACCAGTGTAGATAGTACTCCTGTGGTTTAAATCTATGCCAGGGTATATCGTCGTGTTTGATATTTGGTATTGCACTGCTCATACTTCGCATTATGTAATCTCTGTACTTTACCTGGTTATCTTTACCACCCGCAATGATATAAGTCTGATGTTTTGTATCATCAAATAGCAGTGCATTTTTCACTGCCAATGCTAGATCTGCCACATGTACAGGTTCTATTTTTGAATCAGGCCGTATTTTCTTTGCATGTTCAATAGATTCATCCGCCTGTTTCAAACTTCGAGGATTCATCACTGCAGAGAATTTTAGGATTCTCCAGTCTAGTTCTGATGATCTGACCTTTTTCTCTACTGCTATCTTGTGTTCAGAGTAAATATTGATTGCACTGAGCTTATCATCCACTTTTATCTCGGGATGATCCACATCATGATAACCAAATGTAGCCACAGAAGAAGTGAATAGGAATTTAATATTTTTATGATATTCAGATATTGTATCAATTAATTTGAATGTACCATCAATATTTATTTTCTTTGCAAGTTCAGGCTTCAATTCAGAGAATGGAGGGATGATGAATGCAAGATGAATAAATGCATCAAATTTTATATCTTTGATAGTTTTATCTATTGTATCCCCATCTGTTAGATCAAACCAATGGTAGGTAAAATTAGCAGAATATTTTTTTGTGCTTTTGAGAATTGAATTTAATATTTTCTCAGTTAACTCTGTCATTATATCAAGTGCAATGACATTGATATTAGATCTCAGCATCTCAAAAATAATGTATTGTCCAGTATTTCCAAAAGCACCTGTAAGTGCTATTGTCTTCATAATTATACAAAATAAAATTTAATAATAAGTGTTAGTTTTGAAGTCTATTATTTCGTAATATGCTATATTTTAAATACAAGAAATTTGACAATATGTAAATATAGATCTCAATTATATTGGATTACATATTCAAAATCATTGTAAATATCTCAAACTGAGATAAATATACAAATAAAATTCAGTTATCATTTAATCAGTGATAAGATTGCCTCTTTCAATCTTTTGAAATTATAAGGCTTCTCAAGAAAATCAACATGGGGATAATGAGCAAACTCATCAGTATCTTGCATGGAATAACCACTTGAAATCAATACAGGTATACTATCATTTATTTTAATTATCTCTGAGAATGTCTCTCTACCCGATAATACAGGCATAGAAAGATCAAGTATTACCAATGATATACGTTCTTTATTGGTTTCAAATATTTCAAGTGCAACTTTACCATTCTCTGCCTCCATTACCTCATATCCAATGATCCTTAACATCTTACGCAGTACCTTTCTTATTGCCTGCTCATCCTCAACAATTAGTATTAATCCGGAATATATTTTTTTAATATCTTCTACTACTTCAACTTTATCTGTATTCACTAATACATCAGTTGTAGGAATAAAAATCGTGATCTCAGTATATTTTCCTACTTCAGAGCTTACCTCTATGAAACCATCATACTGAAAAACAATACCCTGGACTACTGACAAACCTAATCCCTGTCCTTTTTTCTTATTTGTGAAAAATGGATCAAAGATCTTGTGTATCTGATCTGTTTGCATACC
>JAJRQD010000179.1 GCA_024280435.1 archaeon
CCAGCTCAATATATTCATTCCAAACATCTTTGATTGAAGGAGTTATTAATCCTTTCAGTTTGGCAAATATAAGTGGATTGATAAGTGCCTCTCTACCGATCATAACTCCATCACAGCCCATATCTCGCATAATTTCAACATCCTCATGATTTTTTATATCACCATTAGCGATTATTGATTTGCCTGTATCAACACATTCCTGTATCACATTCCAATCTGGTTTCTTCCTGTATGATTCTGAACGATAACGTGCATGTACAACAAAAAAATCTGCATTAACCTTGTTTATTAATTTCAGATAGATTTTATCCATCTTTTCCTGTTTATTCATTCCCAATCTCATCTTGATATTCACATTAAATCCATGATCTCTGACAATATCAACCATTCTTGCGGTTTTTGTTGGCCTCTTCACCATCGCAGAACCAATTCCCTGATTGGTATAATTCTTGGATGGGCAACCTAGATTGAAGTTAAATCCAAGAAATCCTTTTTCAGGTTCAAATGCATTTAGAAATTTCTCTAATTTTTCCTCATTCTTACCCATTATCTGGATATAAGTTGGTGTATCATCATACAATTTTATTCGTTTCACAGCTGAGTTATTACCCTTTGCCAATCCCTCAAACCTCACAAGTTCAGTGAAGGTACTGTCTGCACCATATTTATGACAGATTGATCTGAGAGATGCATCAACTAATTTTTCCATCGGTGCTAGTTGATACTGAAATTTCATACAAGTTATTAGTTATTTATTATATTTATAATACTTCATATAGTATCCTATCATTCATTTTTTTGATTAGTTTTGAATTTGTTTATCAATACTTTGGATTGTTCTGCTTGATCTGTCAACACACTAGCAGAGGAAGACAGTTCCTCGATTGTCGCAGTCATCTCTTCTGCAGCAGCAGCAACTTCCTCTGCACTTGCAGCCGTCTCCTCAGATACAGATACTACGTTAATCATTGTACTTGAAATATTACTGAAAGATACCTGTAAAGTACCTCTGATCTCATCTGCAACAGTTTCTATTCTCTCAGAAGCTAGTTTTGATTGATCAGATAGTTTACGTACATTCTCAGCAACCACTGCAAATCCACGTCCATAATCTCCAGCTCTACTAGCTTCAATACCTGCATTGAGTGCAAGAATATTGGTCTGAAGTGCAATTTGAGCAACTTCTTGAGTATTTAGCTGAATTTTTTTGATAATGTCATCAACAATATGTTGTAGCTCATTCACATTCTCATTTATACTGGAGATAAGTTCAGTTTGACTTGTTGCACCATCTGACATTGCTTGAGAAGTTGATGCAACTTCCTCTGCACTGGCATTTATCTCTTCTGCACCAGATAGAAAATCCTCACTAGTGTGGGATAATATTCCAATTGATGACTGTGTTGATACTACCATAGTTCGGATATTATCAAGCAATTCAAGATATGATGATGCAAGCGAGCCAATTTCATCTTTTTGTTCAGATAATTTTATCACATTATATAAATCCATATTATCCTTTGATAAATCACCAGATGCACCACGTTCCATAGATAATTTCAACTTGTTCAGATAATTTTTTATGAGATTGCTTATTCGATTGCTAAGAATTGTAATTATACTTACAGAGAGAATAACTAAAATAATCACGATATTCCTGTTGTTCAAATGCAATTGATTCAGTGAGATCTGACCTTCAAATGCCTCACTGTAATCTATCTCCACGACTATAACCCATGGTAGATCAGCAACAATTTTATTTTCCAAAAAATCGGTAGTTCTTACCTCAGTGCCTGTAACATCCTTATTCAATAATATTGATACACCTAGAGTTTTCACACCTCTATAATCATTGTATATTCCCTGATAAAAACCAGAGGATATTGCATTGTACACTCCTTCAGTCTCTACTTTCTGCTCAAATATGTTAACATTACCTAGTCTGGAAGGAGATAACAAATGCTTTGAATTACTACTTACCAAATATATTTCACCTGTTTTACCAAGGCCACTCGTTTCATACAAATCATCTAGAACCTCAATATAATTATCATTCTCATCCTTTGATGCAAAATACACTGTATCATAAATATAATGCATGTCAAGTGATACATGAAAGGTACCTAATAATACTCCTTGATAGTAAAGAGGATACGATAATATTGGATAAGATGTATCTAATGATGCATTATCTGCAAATTCATCTGTTGTTAAATCATGAAAAATGATACCATCATCAGGATTAGCCACGATAGTTTCTAGAAAATAATCCTTATCACTATACAACTCGGTTGGAAAACCATCTTCACCTTCAAAATTTTTTGCTTCCTCCGATAATGACCAGATAATTACTTTTCCATCAGAATTTATTATCATCATCCTTACATAATAATCTCCCATAGTGATCATATTCTCAAATAATGAATGTAAATCAGACGTTGCTTGTGTAATATTTCCAGATATTACTTCATCAATAATCGCAATTCTAGTCAATAAAGACCCTCTTGTTGCCATTTCATACACATTAAATTTTCGTTCCTGCATAGTATTAGAAATAATTTCTGTTTGTTTCACACCTGCAATTGATAATTTGTTGAATACCTCACTCTCAATCTCATTTATTGCAATATCATTAGCTTTTACATCATTTACCATAAGAGTACTACCAAGGGCTATCATTGGAAATAAACCCAATATTATCATTGGAATCATAATTTTATTTTTAATTGAAGAATTTTTAAAAAAGTTTGTGAACATTTAATCAAATAGATATTATTTATAATTTGTTTATATAATTTATCCTAGATATTTGCCTATAATTTAATCCTATATTGTTCATGATGCCGAATATTATTAATTTGTATTTCGGAAACATAAATTGTTTTATCAATGCATATTTTTATTTTTCGTTAGTATTTAATTTATATTCTTCATTTAAAATCTCAAAAAGGTATTCATCTGCCCACTTATCAATTCTCTTATCAAAATAACTCTTTATGAAATGAACCTCTTATCGCATATTAATTCTATTCATCAATTCTATTGATTTGACATTATCTGTATCAACTAGTGCAATAATTCTACATAAATTTGTACAAAAGAATGGAGAATAATGAATTTAATATCTCTGTGTCAAATCCATTGTCATGAAATTGTTTTGAGAGTGTAATACCAATCTCTGCCTGTTGATTGTCTATTTTTATAGCACAATCTCCAATTAATCTATCTGATCATGTATTTTAATGGAAGCACAGTCTTACATACGTTTTAGATCTTCTCTCACTGGTGTGAATGTATCAATAATAAAACAATCAGTCAATGCAACACCACCATGAAGTACATTTGGTGGTATTACAACCACATCACCAGCCTCCATAATATATTCCTCTCCTGCAATTGTGAATTTAAATCTGCCAGAAATCACTGAGGTAATCTGTTCATTCTCATGTTTGTGCTCTGGAACTGAGGCTTTGGCCACCACATTCAGATATGCCATGGTCATTTTCTCTGAGTGAATAAATTTTGCAAAAAAGCCTTTTGCAATCTCTTTATGTTTCTGATTCTCTAATTTCTCTATCATAAAATGAAGATTTTATATTTTTATTAAAACTATAATGAATGAGTATTATTTAATTTGTATCAATTTATTTGATAATGTTGAATTTAATATTCTTGTCAGAGAATTATCTTTTTTACTGACAAATTTTAACAATAACATATGAATAATGTAGTAATCATCAGTGGAGCCACTTCTGGAATTGGAATGGCCTGTGTTTATAAATTTGCAGAGGAAGGATTTGATCTTGTTATCACAGGTAGAAATGAAAAAGTGCTTGAGGAATTGCAAAAGAAGATAGAAAATGTGAGAGTTCATTATATTGTGGCAGATCTGTCAGATCTATCATCTCCAAAAAAAATTGTTGAAGAAACTATCAGTGTATTTGGAAGAATAGATGCTATTGTCAATGCAGCTGGTATCATTGCTTCGGGTACTATTGAGAACACAGAATTAAAAGACTGGCAGGATATGTTCAGATTAAATGTAGATTCCATATTTCTCATGATACAGGAAGCAATTCCACATATTGAGAGATCAGAACTGAAATCAATTGTCAATGTATCAAGTGTCGTTGGTTTGAGACAGTTTCCAGGTGTCTTATCATACAGCGTGAGCAAAGCTGCGCTTGATCAGTTGACAAAGGTGGTTGCATTGGAACTCACAGTAAAGAAAATACGTGTTAATGGAATAAATCCAGGTGTGATTATAACAAACCTTCACAAAAGAGGTGGTATGAATGATAAAAAATATGCAGATTTCCTTGAACACTCAAAGACTACACATCCAATTGGAAGAGTTGGAAGAGCAGATGAGGCTGCAGATCTGATATATTTTCTTGCATCAGATAAATCGGGATTTATCACTGGTCAGACTATTGCAATTGATGGGGGGCGTTCACTAACTTGTTTCAGATAATCAGATTAATCTAGTTGAAATCTCTATAAATCTATTTTTTAAGTAGTCTACACTCAAAAAAGATTTTAAATCTATTCTATATTTTAAAAACATCTATGAAATGGCAATATGGTGATACTGATAGGGCAAATATCCGTGGAAATCTTAATTACAATATCAGGGATCCGAGATTGTTCTTCTCGTCTATTGGCCAGCAAGAGAATGTGAACCCTTCTGTAATTCATTCTGAGATTAATAAAATGGTCAATGATATTATTGAGGAATTAATCATTAATCATGAGATTAATGAGGATAATTATACAGATATTGATATAGATGATCTGTTGAATGAATTTGTGTGCAAGAACTGTGAGGTAATAGGTCTTGATATATCATCATTCGAGGTCACCCACTATATTTTTTTTGATAAAATAGACCTTGAGATACAATAATTATAAGATTACTTTAAAATTAATTATCTGTACAACTTTGAAGATAAAGTATTATTAAATTGATATTTTATTCAAGAATATGCTTCTTAAAATCCATCGTAAAGTAGATTATAAAATTAAAGAAGATGATCGAGAATTTCTCGATTTTATTCCACCAGTAAGTATTCTCTTATCTGGAATAATATTCATATTTGGTACACTGACAGCAGTATTCATATATGAGACACCTAATGGCAAATATCAGTTTCTCAATCAGTTTTTCTCAGAACTAGGTGTGAGATTTGACTTTATCAATTCTAGAAATGAATTGATATATGCACCAGCACATCCCGATGTATTCAATATCACTCTGTACGCATCTGGATTTTTAATGATACCCTTCTTTATGTTCAGTTATCGTCAGATGAGAAATTCAAACAGAGTATCAAGGTTCTTCCTGCTACTTGCAACATTATCCGGTATGGTAGCAGGCCCTATGCTAATAGGTGTGGGGATTTTTGATCTCAGCTCAAAAGGTAGTGAGATATGGATGGATCATGGTTTCTGGGTAGGTATCCTCTATATTCTATTGACCTCAACATCAATATTATGGTTTTTGATGCTTCTGACATCAAGTCATTTACCATACAGAAGGAATACAAGATGGATATGGCTGGATTATGCATTTTTAATTGGTCTAAGTATTCTTACATCATTGAATATACTTGATGGATTAAATATTATATTTGTATCCGATATTCCCCTACTCAGTGTATTTCCAATTGAGACTTATCAGAAGGTAATTGCATATCTGTTCTTTATGTACTATGGTCTTGTAGTTGGTATCAGACTGAGTAAGACAAAATACGATAATACTCCTATTAAACACAAAGGTACTGGACATGCAGAGAAGAAAGGTGATACTTTGTGGTATTGTACCAACTGTGGAGAAGAAAATCCAAAGGATACTAAATTCTGCAATGAATGTGGACTTAAATTGAATTAAGTTCAATAATATTTGAATTACTAATGAGGAAGTTCAAATTCCCCAAGATCACTCTCTAATTTTTTGCGTACTTCCATAAATCGTAGTGCATATTTCTCTGCATCCATCTCCTTTTGATTAGAAGGAACAAACTTTGGTACTGTTACTTTGTTTCCATCCTCATCAATTGCGACAAATACCATCATGCAATGAGTATTTACCTTGTATTCCCCATCTTTAGGCTTTTTGGAAGTAACATCAAGCATTATATGTATACTTGTATTTCCTGTATGGATAACATGTGCACATACCTGTACAATCTCTCCTATTCGAATAGGTGAAACAAAATGAATTCCACCCACGTATACAGTCACACAATAGTTTCCACTCCAACCAGTTGCACATGCATATCCAGCCTGATCTAACCATTTCATCACTGCACCACCATGTACTTTTCCTCCAAAATTTACATCTGAAGGCTCTGCTAGAAATCTGAAGGTAACAGATTTCATTTTTTGATTATGGTTCATAATATTTTTTAATAACACTGATGAAATAATAAAGTATCCAATATTATTGTGTTGTTTGCAATGAATATTTTAATTTTTGAATTAGTAATGAAATCGTTAGTTTAATAAATTCTATAAATAACTGTTTATTATTGATGAAAAAAGCAGTTAAACCGAAAAAAAAGAAACCAAAGAGAAATGTGCATCAGGATAATCTTATGGTTAAAAGTTTTATGAGGATAATTAACCTGCTTGAGACAGTTGAGAATTCACAGGAGAATCTATATGATAATTTTGCAGATATATATGAAAATTATCAGTATCAGTACACAAAAGATCAATTTCTGGAATATGTGAATAACATATTTTTATTGTTAAGAAAAACACTTTATCAGTATATGTGGATACTTCATCCATATAAAATTCATTCATTTCTATTCAAAAGTGGAAATGAGATCCGAATTAATGAGGGAATATCTGCATTACAGAGTATTGATCCTAATAGTATAGATCAATTTGAAGAGAGGATCAATACAAGAATCTTTCCAGAGATTAAAGAATACAGGGCAAGTATTGATATCATTGCAAGTGAGTTACAAAAAGAGAAAAATATAGCTAGAATGGCGCATAAGAAAGAGGATATAATTGAGAAATCCAGACGAATTATGCAAATACCACTCAAGATGTCAATAGATGAATTTAAACTTAATTCTGTGAATAATTTAATTTTCTATCTTATTTGTATAAAACATTTCAATGTAGAATTTGATGAAATTAATAGAGATAAAATCATTTCAAAATTAAATGAAATCGAGGATTTCGCAATTGATCGTAGAATGAAGAGGGCCATTAAACTTATTGAGACTATATACTAGTTGCTGATGTTATTTATTCTTTCAATCATTGTTTAAAGTGAATTAAATCAAAAATTTGGTGTGACTTAATCGCTTGCAGTTTGATTTGTTCTCTGCACTATCTTTATCAAGAATTACAAAAGTAATTACTATACTATTATATTTGTAGTTTACCGTAATTTTCATATTGTTCAAAATAATAAAATCTTATACAATAAATAATGGACTTACGGTGTCCTTCCTTTACTGCGTATAGCATCAAGGATTAATTTGTAGTTCTTCGATCGAAGTACAAGGTTTCTGGCTGCATTTAAATCACTATCAATCTGGTATTTCACACAGCTAGTGCACAAAAATATTTTTGACTTGCGATTGCCACATTCTCCACATTTCCAGCAGTTCTTGGATGAATATTTTGGATCCACCATCTCGATGGTGTATCCATACAACATACTACCATTTTTATCCCACCTGCGAATTGTAGTGGCACAGACACCTAACAATATTCCTGCATTTGATACTGAATAATACATACTATCTATAAATATTTGATGCAAAAAATTGCTGAATGTACAAGTTTATCAAATTATGGCTAAATTTCACTTAACTGCAAAATACCCTCTAAACAGTCTCCAATTTTCCATTTTTGGACATCAATGTTCCATCTCTGAATACAAAGTCAATATTCTGATTATTATTCAGGAAAGTTATGTCTTCAAGTACTGTTTTGTTAAGCACCACTACATCAGCCTGTTTACCCACATCCAGAGAACCAAGTGTACTATCTTTTTTAATTGCTCTGGCAGATACAATTGTTGCAGATTGCAATACTTCTATGTTACTCATACCCATATTTTTCACAAGTAATTCCATCTCTTTTGAAGTATGAGTGTGTTCTCCCGATACGGGTGCATCTGTACCGATTGCAATTGGTACTCCTTTCTCATAGGCAACTCTTTGTTTCTCAATCATTTGTTCTGCAATCTCATTTGCTTTATTGATTATTTCAACTGGTAGTGTTGCTCTCATCTTTTCAGGGATAGATTTGATAAAACCACCAGCAGATTGAGTAGGTACTAGGAACGTACCTTTTTTTAGCATAAGATCCACTGACTCCTCTGATATAAGAGTTCCATGTTCTATTGTTCTGATACCATTTCTGACAGCACTGTTTATACCAGCATCTCCATGGGCATGAGCTGCAACATGCATACCGAATTTTTCTGCTTCTCTCACCATCGCCTCTAGTTCATCATCATTGAATAGTGATTGATTAACCATTGAGCCCTGACCATGTAATACTCCTCCTGTTGTCATAGTTTTGATAAAATCACTACCACTACGTCTTCTATCTCTGACAGCATGGATCATACCATCCACACCTGATGTGGTCTCATATTTCATCTCAGCATCAAGAAAATGATCAGGTCCAAATGCCTCTTGATTACCAAATTGTGCAATAGGTATTTGAGATGCCAATAGCCTTGGTCCATAGAACATTTTGCTATGAAGAGCAGTTCTCAGAGAAGAGTGTATATTCATACCAAAGGAGCCACAATCACGTACTGTTGTGATTCCGGATTTAATATATTCCTGTGAATTCTTAAGAGCTTTGTATGCATACATAGAGGTTTTGTTTCTCATGATCATTGCATCCATATTCATAATATCTTTGAAACCACCATCTAAGTGAATATGTATATCCATAAGTCCAGGTAGTAATAATTTATCCTGTAGGTCAAAAATTTCGTCACCCTCTTCTTTTTCAAATGATGATGAAGCCCCTCTCCAAACTATTTTATCCCCATTTAATACAATTGTTTCATCTGATTTTACAACTCCTTTTAATGAATCAAAAATATCTGCATTTATAAGTACTGTTCTTGGCATATTTTTATATTTTATATTATATTATATTAATCTTGAGGGTATATACCTAACTGGGTATACAATTTCCATCTCCTTTGTGTTCATTAGTGTTGTGGCCATAAGTTTATTCAATATTACCAGTTAATAAATTATTGAAATTGATTTATATGACACTGAGACCTCAACTGAGATTTGGTGGAATAAATAGTTGCTTCAGGGACACTGCTAGCCATTCTATAATTATTTTTATAAATTTTATTCAAGTTCTTGATAAAAATAGATTTTCCCCTTGCAACATATGAATATATACAAATAAGTATATTTAAGTTAAGTACTATATATCGATTACATGGAAATAGAAATTGCAACGAAGAAATCATTAGAGAATCGAAAAAAGAGACGAGAAGAAAGACTATTAACCTTACTTGGATACATTAAGATTAACCCCAAGCAAACAGTCTATAGTTTACATAAGCATTTCAATTGGCCCATAGGATCCATTCATTCTTTAATTAAAGAATTGAAAGAAGATGGACACCTTAGATATGAAACCATTGAGGAAAATAATCGACTTAAAAAAATATATTCAATTACGACTTTGGATGATTATATCCGTAATTATTTCAATCATCAGACTTTACTAGTACCAGTCAATCTAAGATCTGCAAGAAATGCATTAAGTAAAAAACATTCCATCAAAATTGAATTGAAAGATAAAATAATAGATGTCACACCAGACATGGATTTGGATGAAGTCATTAAGAAATATAACATAGTTTTAGACTTAGAAGATTAGATGAATTTTACAATAGTCAAAGGGGGCATGGTAATTGATAAATTACCATCAATACATCTAATTCAGTAATCTGTTTAGCTTCATTTACCTGAAGATTAACTATTTTATTGCTATTTGGATCCAGTAGCATAATTATTTGAATTGATTTATTTTCATGATCTCTACTACGAATTGTTACATACTGTTCATCAATCTGCAAAGATTTAGAATTATTACTATTGATTTCAATCGAATAACTTTTCCTAATTTATTACCCCACATTTTCACATGGTATTATTTTGAAGGATGCTTTTACAGAACTAATAGTTATGGTTGTGTCGGATTTTCTGTAAATCAGTTTAATATTGCTTATTTTCAGTTAATTTCTTTACATTTCTTCATTTCATAGCTGATA
>JAJRQD010000180.1 GCA_024280435.1 archaeon
ACAAGTATAAACAGAATGACTTTGTAATTCTTGGAGATCAATGCATAAAATTTCATTTATTAATGGAATTTAGTTAACAGATTATTTTAACTTGTTTAATTGCAAATAAGCAATATAGAACTAAATTAATTGTTTTTGTTATGAATTTTTAATTGTTACGAATTTTTAATATTTTCTTCTTCTGATTACAAGAGTGATGAATGAAACTGCAAGGAATGCATATGCCAATTCAAAACCAGGTAGATCCAATCCAGGTGCTGCTTCAGAACTGCTATTATTTCCAGTAGTTGTGCCAGTATTTATTGGGTCAACAATTGGGTTAACTCTTGTCATAGTACCATTCAATTCAAATACAATATTTGTGAATGAAACTGTATAAGGTCCTTCTACACCATCATATACATATGATCCATTATCAAAATCAGCAAGAGACCATCCTGTCCAATTATACCATGCTCTCTCAATTTGTTTAAAGGTAATCTCTGCATTTCCAGTAAATTTGACACCATCAAAATCACCATCTTTTGTGTATGTAGTCTCTAAACTTGCATCTGCAACTACACCAAATTCATAGTGTTGATATCCTTCTACAGTGCGGTATTCTGAATACATATAATTTCCAAATTCATCATATACATCAAAATAATATTCATCCCAATATGTTTCATTTAATTCGACTTTGAAATCTACATTTCCAGTCAAAAGAGTTGAGTATCCACCATCTGTGGTATTTCCACCAGTATATACCATATTGTATATAGGAGTATTTGTGGTCTTAGATCCCAAGAATAATAATTCTTCGGGGCCATTTGCACCTAGATTATCAATTGTTTCAGAGATGAAATCAAGTCCCACACCAACCAGGAATGTATTTGTTTTATCCCATGCTTCATATATTCTGTTGTCCTCGGATACTACAAATCCAGGAACTGCTTGTGATCTTACATCATCATGTGAGAATACATTTAATTGTAATCCTCCATTTGCAAATGTAGCAGTGTTCTGATTATTACCTCCGGGTAATATAGATCCAAATCTTCCGAAACCAACCATCCAAGCCTCTTCACCTGCATCAGTGATTGGAACTCTTGTGTTATCAGTACCATTTAGTACAGTACCTTCTACTCTATAATACATACCATGAATTTCTTTTACCTCTATATCCAAATAATTATTACCTACAAGTGAGTTTAACTCATTCTTCACATCTCCAACCTCTGTTGTTGGATCATCAGCAGGATTAAATCCAGTTGCTGAGAATGTGAAATCAGCCTGAGTTAGATCCAATGTGAACCTATCTCCTACCTCTACCTTAACCATCTCATTGTATTCACTTTTAAGTGAGATATCAATTGGAGTGAATGCATTTACATTATTCTCTTTGAGATCAAAGTGTAATGATTGAAGTGCTCCATCGGATTTTCTCCATGATGCAAGAAAGTTTGCCTCAACTGCATCAGTTGTATTAACATAGTGTAAATTGATTTTGAATTCTGCTGAATTATCTTCATATGTAATAGTACCAAGGCCTTCATTTGCAAATTGTGTTGCGTAGGTTGAAACTACTGCACCATGAGTAACATAATCATTATTCAGTGCAAAGGGTACTTCTAATAAGTTATTCAGGCTAGAACTGACATTCAAATAAGTTGAGGTACCAAAAACTATTGGAAATGGTAATCCAAGTCCAGAAGGTAATGCTGTCTCTGCAATTAATGCACCAGTTGTTGCATTCTCTACTTTGAAAGACAATGGCTCACCAGTAATTAATCCGGTGGATATATCAACAGTTGGTACTGAGGTGGAGCTTGCATATGCAGATCCGGTGGAGTAACTCATTGCCTCTGTCTGTGTTGAGATAACTTTGACATAGACTTCAGAGTCTTTCATAGAACCTGTTGCAGTTATAGTCACATTAGAATCTGTATTCATACCGCTTCAGTCTATTAATTCCTGGAAGCTTGGAAAGCTATCCACATTGTAAAAATATGTATTTCCAGCCTCCATAGTTGCTTCAAGAGAGCCAACTGCGGTTGCGTTGTTAGATGATGAGATGAATAGTACACCTGTCATCATTAACATAATCATAAATAGTGTTTTTGAAGATTTCATTAATTGTTCCTCTAAGTTATTCAATTTTCAGTATCGAAAATATCTTTGACTTATCCTAAATAGTGTTTTTTCAGTATATAAATAGTTCTTAATTATTATATTTTGAAACAAGTTTATTATTAAAAAATACAATTAAAAATCAATCTAGAACATCTGAAATGTATTTACATTTATTATTCAATATACTTTATCTGAATTTGTATTGAATGGAATATAGAGCAGATTCTCATCATATAACTTGGCAAAATTCGGGATAATAATTGCGAAGGGATCAAATGGATCTGGATTATTTATCTTCTTCAGATTATACTCTGAAATAGCACCTGCCAGTATATCTTTGATTGTGTTGAGATAATCATTGATACTTTCCAATAGTATTGCATTGTGTATCTCACTGGAGATAATTGACATTATCAGATCACACCACATGATGAACTCATCATTAGTTATTTTACCAGTAACAAGTTCTGATAATTTACCAAGCAATTGCATTGCAAAATACATTCTTGGTTTATTTTTAATGCTCTCTGATAATACAATCAATTTATCACTGATAAGCTTGATACCCTCATTATCATCAAGTTCAATAAGAATTGATAATTTTATCAGTAAATATAGTGAATTCAATTCAGGATAGCTTGATACAGCATCATCACTCATGAACACACCTGTATAATCTTTGAATCTGTCAAGCATTGAGAGATCTTTGTTATGTTTTGCAATTAATCCAACTATATAAAGATAGTGTGTCAGATTATCGAATAACACAGCTGCTTCTTTAGTCCTCAGTACACTCTTATTTTTCAGATAATCAGATGGTAATTCATATATCAATTTGATATCATTATTACAGAATGAGATCAATTCATCTTTGTAATTAGATAATAATAATTCACGGATATGATAATATATCTCAGGAATAATTTTATAGAGTTCATATGACCTGATGATTTTATCTAATCTCTCATCATCTCTGAAATCATTCAGAGCAGATATTTTTATATCTAGATCTTCTTTGAATTTAATTATTGCAGATATAAATTGGAAGTCATCCACAGGGTTGAATAGCTCATTTGGATCGATAAGAAATCTATTATTCCTAATAATTGAGTATAGTTTAATATATGTACGGATTGAATTATGGAATACATGCACCACAGTTGACAAATCCTTGAAATTATCTTTCTGAGAATAATTCATTATATCCCATTCTGATCTCATTCTGAGAATAAGATTATAATGATTTTTCAAGGATACATTGAGCCATTCTTTGTAATTGTATATTTTGGAATTTTCCAGTTGATTCACTACTGAATTGAGTAATCTGAAATTCTCCATTGATATTCTAAAAGCCAGCTCACTATCCTCCATCTCTAC
>JAJRQD010000181.1 GCA_024280435.1 archaeon
AACCCTTGCGTAGGTAGCCACACCAAGTTTTTTCTTTCTATTTCTTCGCTTTTTACCAGCAATTATTCTTTCAATCTCAGTAATGTGTATTCTTCTGTGACCTCCGACGGTTCTAATACATTTTATAAACCCCATTTTATCACATCTTCGAATTGTTGTAGAACAGACACCTAGCAATATTCCTGCATTTGACAATGAATAACAATCAATTAATGTTTAACTCAAAGAATTACTGAATGTATAAGATTGTCAAATTGTGGCTTGAATTCATTTAACTGTTCCAAACCCTCACCCTCATCCTCTATTTTTTTTAATCCACCTTCAAGTTGTTCTCTGCAATCACATCTCAGACTTCCAATAGTATCACCCGTCAGACATTCTGAATGAACTCTAACCAGTACATTCTCTTTGTCCACCACATCTCCCTTAACTATCACTAGATGTTCCTTATTATCTATATTCTGATGAAATGCCAGTGCAATGAAATCACCAAAAATTGTCGGAAGCTTCACTGCTGTCACTAAAATTACACTAAAGCTTACATTTTCATATTCTATATCATCATTTATTAAACTGAGATATGAACGGGGAATTTCCATTATTAAAGCTCAATTATTGTGTGTAATGAAAAAGATATTGAAATCGTTATATTAGAACAGACAAAATCAGGTTCATACATTTTATAGCTATTGTTCACTAAAAACTTAAGAATTTACAGAAGCTATTTCATATTTAAATATGGCTAATTGCTGTCTGTATTGCATGGATCAATTCATCAATAGAGTATGGCTTTGGTAATACTGTTTTGAACCCAATTCTTGCATAATTTGACATGATCGGATCGTTTGAGTAACCAGATGATACTATTACCTTAACATCTGGATTGATCTTTGAGATCTCATCATAGGTATCCATTCCCGACTTTCCTGTCTTCAATGTCAGATCTAATATCACAACTGTATATTTATTAATATTCTTTTTGTAGTGTTTGATTAATCTATCACCATTGGAGAAGATTTTGTGACCTATATTTATTCTATCCAGCATTTTAGATAATGTTCTCTGTACCTCCTTATCATCATCAAGTATCAGTATCTTACCATCAAAATTAATATAGTAATCCTCCCTCTTATGATCTTCCTCTACAATTTTTCTGTGAGATATAGGAAGATACAGATAGAATGTTGTTCCTTCAGAACTCGATCTGAAATTCAATTTACCATTATGCTTGATCGCAATATTATAGGACATAGATAGCCCTAACCCAGTACCTTTTGATTTGGTTGTGAAGAAAGGTGAGAATATTTTATTCTGAATATCTTCTGGAATTCCAGGACCCTTATCAATGATCTCCACACAGATATAATCCTTCTCATCAAGATTCTCCTTAATCATCTCTTCCCTTGATACACGATATATTCTTGTGGTAATTATACCCCTATTCTTCATCGCCTGAATGGCATTGATATATAAATTATTGAATAAATTGGTTATCTGTCCTTTATCAAGATCAATCACTGTATTCTTAGATATCTCAACAATCAACTCTGAATTAATTGCCTTGCCAGAGAATGCAAGATTGATTGATTCTGTAATAATGGCAATTAGATTCCGGGGTCGTCTGACAAGGTCTCCACCCTTGGAGAAGGTAAGTAGCTGAGATGCAAGATCTTTGGCACGATTGGATGCAATTTTTATATCTGCAATAATTTCCTTGGCAGTATCATCCATTACATCCTGTATCTCCAACAGACTGGTATTGCCTACTATTGAGACAAGGATATTATTGAAATCATGTGCAATTCCGCCTGCTAAAAAGCTAAGGGATTCCAAATTTCTCTCTCTTAACTGTTCGAATTCTATCTTCTTATTAAGTGTGATATCTCTTGCTATCGCAACTAGTTGTTTTTTGCCCTCTACCTCTATTTTGGTTGCATTCAATTGGATATAGATAATATTATGACTCTTATCATAAATTCTGAATACAAGGCCTTTAATTGCCTCTCCATCAAAACATTTGTCTATCTCTTCCTGAAACAGTTCTCTATCCTCCTCATGAACATGATCTATAAAATTAGGATACTTATCAAAATTCATATTCTCCTGGCTTGATCTATTCTGAAATGTTGGTACAAGGTCTTCATCAAGGTTCATTATCATATCCAATGAATTCTCATGCACCGCCTCATAGCTGATCAGCAGTTTCTGTAGAGTAAGATCATGTTTTTGATGATCTGAAACATCAACTATGAATACATTCACACCAATAACCTTACCATTCTCTTTAATTGGTGAGAAATAATGATTTCTACGATGTGAAGTACCTAATTCCTGTGTAAGTGCAAAAACTTCTCCTTTCAATGCTCTGTCAAAATTGCTCTTTACTCTGATTTTATCATTCTCATTGCCAATTACATCCACCGCATTGGCACCAAATTCAATATCTACTCCCCAGACTGCCTTCATAGTTTTTGCCTGTCTATCGTTGAAAGATGTGAAATTATATTCATTATCAACAGAGAAGAATGCTATATTCTGGGGAGTTTTGATAAAATCAGAGAACAGGTTCAGTTTATTTATATTTTCAGAGATTAATACATGATACAGAACCTTATTCTCTGATATGATAGATCTGCAAATATATTTAATTTTTTTGTACTCTTTATTACTCTTGCCGATATGAAGCACGATCTCAGTTTCATCCTCAGTATTTGAATTGAATACTACTTCAGATAATTGTTTAAAGGATTCTGCACTGATATATTTGTGAATATTTATTCCAATAGGATTTCGCATCGGTAAATCAAGAAATTTATTGAAATTGCTGTTGGTAAAATGTATCATTCCATTTATGCTGATGATTAAAACATGTCCAGCTTCCATGTCAAATATCTGCTTCATGAATTTAATAACCGTATCCAACGTAGAATCCCTGGGCAATATTACTATTTAATTATGATTTAATTCATAATAATTACCATTTAGGTACATTGCTTTTATCAAAATTATCAGTGTACTTGTACAATTGAATGGAATTTACTGATAATATTATTTGATCTGACCTCAAGGAAGATAAAATTCACTAATTCAATTGATGTGCACATGAATTTTCTATTGATACTGTTCAATTCTATTGGTATAGGATATGTAATGAATAATTATTGAGTTATAGCATAGCCATAAACATTATTCAAATCGATAATTATTAAACCGCATATTCAAACTTTGAATTGGATGATCGAGAAACTCTTAATTGCAAATCGAGGTGAGATTGCTGTCCGTGTACATCGTGCTGCAAAGATGATGGAGATGGAAACACTTGCAATTTATTCAGAACAGGATAAACATTCACTGCATGCAAGAATTGCAGATGAGGCTATATCTCTGGGAAGAGGACCTGCAAGAGATAATTATCTGAATATAGATAGAATAATTGAGACTGCAATTGAGCAGGATGTGGATGCAATTCATCCCGGTTATGGATTTCTCAGTGAATCTGCTGAATTTGCAGAGCTAGTTACCTCTAATGGATTGATATGGGTGGGACCTCCTCCAGAAGCAATACGTAAACTTGGTAACAAATTAGAATCAAGATCTGTTGCACTAGAGGTGGGTGTTCCAACCACACCTGGTACTGATTATCCAGTGAATGCAGATAAGGAAGCAATAAACCTTGCCAGAGAAATTGGTTTTCCAATCATGGTAAAAGCAGCCTTTGGAGGCGGAGGGATGGGAATGGAGGTAGTTCGAGATGAGGATGAACTGATAAAAGCAATAAAACGTACTGGAAAACAGGCAATGGCTGCCTTTGGAAAATCAGATATATTTCTTGAGAGGTTTGTCGAGGATCCACGTCATATTGAGATACAATTCATGGCTGATAGTGTTGGTAATGTGGTTCATCTGGGTGAGAGAGAGTGCTCTATCCAGAGAAGGCATCAGAAACTGATTGAGGAGGCACCCTCTCCTGCAATCACTGATGAACAGCGAGAAGAGGTTGGTGAGAAGGTAAAACAGCTGGCAAAAAAGGTTGGATATGTAAACGCAGGTACAGCTGAATTCCTGTACAAAGATGGTGAGTTCTTTTTCAATGAGGTGAATGCAAGATTACAGGTGGAACATCCTGTGACTGAGATGGTTACAGGAAAGGATCTTGTGGTTGAACAGCTGAGAATTGCATCTGGTAACTCATTATCCTGGAAACAGTCTGATATTGAGATCAAAGGACATGCAATTGAGATGCGTATCAATGCAGAGGATCCAATCAATGGATTCAAACCATCTCCCGGGAAAGTACAGAACTTTGAGGCACCGGGTGGCTTCGGAGTGAGATTTGATACTCATATGTATGATAAATATCAGGTACCCACAGATTATGATAGCTTACTTGGTAAACTGGTGATCTGGGGTGAGAACAGGAAACAAGCAATTCACCGGGCATATTATGCATTATCTGAATTATCGATCAATGGATTTCCCACAAATACTGCATTTCACAGAGTAGTTCTTGCAAATAAAGAATTCAATCAGGGTAAGATCACAACCGGCTTCATTGACAATACCAATCTTATTCCATATATCAAGGAGGCATTTAATCGTAGAGTAGCAGCTCTGTTCATGACCGGTCTCAAGACCTCAAAGGTGATTCTTGCAGATCGTTCTGATACCAAGTGGAATAGCCAGGGTAGATCTGAGAATATAGGGAGGATTGCATAATGGGCGATAAGATTGGCAAGGGAATAACTCCTCTCACCCGTGGAATGAAATATCAACAACTATCCACACCTAAGGAGTACAAGGGAGATAAAAAACTCAAGAAATATGAGGTCAAGATCAATGGACGTATACTTGAGATAGAGTATGATGGCAATGGAGGAGTCATCATAGATGGGAAGATATACAACACATCTGTTATTGGAGAGAATGAGAATATCTATCTTGCAAAAGTTGAGGTAACCAAGAAACAGGTACATCGATACAAAATAGAGTACTCTGATGGTATGATATTTCTTGAGGGTAAACAGATTTCATTCAGTTCTCAAGCAGCAGTACCAAAGCTTAAGCGTAAAAAATCATCCCGTGCCGGTGGAGAGGAGATCAGAGCTCCCCTACCCGGATCTGTTATCAGTATTCCTGTAAAGATTGGCGATCAGGTGAAATCGGGTATGGTAGTGGCAATTCTTGAGGCAATGAAGATGCAGAATGATATTCAATGCACCTCTGATGGTTATATCAAAGACCTTAGAATAGAGGAGGGCCAACAGGTGAATACCGATCAACTGATCATGATAATTGCACCTCTGGTCTTAGAATAGTTTTCTCAACACCATTTTTTTTCCAGTGATATATTTAGAATAAATTTACAATATACAGAAAATCACTCCTCTATTTGGACACAGAGGTCTTCTTTCGTGAGAAGATAAAATTATTATATCTACAAATAATAATGAAATTAAAATTAGACTGAGATATAATATCTACTCATCGTATTGTTAGAGAATAATTTATCTATACCCGAAAAAAAAACAATTCATGGAACCTGACAAGTCTGTGAAAGGAAAGTTACTGAACCATCAACAACGCGTAGATAAAGCGATGGAAGGTGGAGGTCAGAAAAGAATCGATGCTCAACACGCCAAGGGTAAATTCACTGCAAGAGAGAGATTGGCAAGATTACTGGACCCGGATAGTTTTGTTGAGACTGGATTATTTGTCACACATAAAGAAGTTGGATTGATGAGAGGGAGGCAAAAATTTGATGGAGATGGGGTTGTCACTGGCTATGGAAGGATTGATGGAAGATTAGTCTATGTATTCAGTCAGGATTTCACAGTACTGGGAGGCTCTCTTGGTAACGCACATGCAAGAAAAATTACCAATCTTTATGATCTGGCATTAAAAACAGGTGCTCCCGTTATTGGGATAAATGATTCCGGTGGTGCAAGAATACAGGAGGGAATAGATGCACTCGCAGGCTATGGTGAACTATTCTTCAGAAATGTTGAGGCATCTGGAGTGATTCCACAGATATCTGTGATAATGGGGCCATCTGCCGGAGGTGCTGTGTACTCTCCTGCACTCACAGATCTTATCATCATGGTTGAGGATAGCTCACATATGTTTGTCACCGGGCCTGAAGTGGTAAAATCAGTGATGGGTGAGGAGACCTCTTTCGAGGAACTAGGTGGTTTCTCAACTCATGCATTCAAATCGGGTGTTACTCATTTCACTGGTAGAAATGAGGAAGAGAGTCTAGAGCTAGTCAAGAAAATACTATCTTACTTACCTTCCAATAATTTAGGTGATGCACCCATAATAAATGCTACTGATGATAAGGAGAGAATGTCTGGTAAATTGAACAGTATAATTCCAGATGATCCAAAAGCTGCCTATGATATGTATGAAGTGATACGCGAGATTTTTGATCATGGCGATTTCCTAGAAGTATTTCCACACTGGGCGAAGAATATTATTATTGGATTTGCGAGGCTTAATGGAGTTTCAGTTGGAATTGTGGCAAATCAGCCAAAAGTACTTGCAGGTGCACTTGATATCAATGCATCGATCAAAGGTGCTAAATTCATCAGATTATGTGATTCATTCAATATACCAATCATCTCACTTGTGGATGTACCTGGATTTCTACCCGGAAAGGATCAGGAAAGCAGGGGGATCATCAGAAATGGTGCCAAACTATTGTATGCATACTGTGAGGCAACAGTACCAAAGATTGCAGTAACTACCCGAAAAGCATTTGGAGGTGCATATATTGTGATGTCATCCAAACATCTGCAGACAGATGTTAATTTTGCATGGCCAACCAGTCAGATTGCAGTTATGGGTTCTGAGGGTGCAGTCAATATTCTGTACAGAAGGGAATTGAAGGCCAGTGATGATCCAGATACTAGAAGGAAGGAATTGCAGGATGAATATGAGAAGGAATTCTACAGTCCATACACTGCTGCAAGTCTTGGCCATATCGATGCGATCATCAATCCTTCTGAGACCAGACCTAGAATTATAGAGGCTCTATGGCCATTGCTCACCAAGAGAGAGACAAGAATGAAGAAAAAACATGGGAATATTCCATTGTGAATCCATTTATAGAGCATAAAAATAAATCAAATAAAAACTTGCAATTATAACACGTTATAAATTAAATATATTGTAATTTTAAATTGTTGTTGAGAGCTAGTTATTTATAACTATCAAAATTATTTGAAGGTTGTAGTATATGAAATTCAGTAATTTGGCATTGAAAGGGTGGAGCTATGAGAAAGGAGACAAGGAATTAGATGTTAGAGATCTTGATCTATCACAATCTATTCTGAATAAAAATCCAGTACAATCCACATTTGTCTATTCAGATGAATCTATCTGGGAAGAAAGACTACATTACCATGTTAGAAAAGTATCTGAGGAGACTGGAATTCCCGGAACTGATATACAGGCAATTTTTGGTGTGCATAATGGTTATCAGAAACATCCAGAAGGAGCAGGACCTGCTTCAATGACTGCAATTGATGCAAGAAATGCATTTTTTGTGGAGATGACCAATGGATGTTCTAGTGTGATTATTGCAGCTCAGATGGCAGGACTACATCTGCATGAATCAAGAATAAATAATATACTAGTATCCTCAGTACAGTTAACAACACAGTATACCAATAACTGTACCGATGGTAACTGTGTGTTTGCAGATTCAATTGGTGCACTTATATTCTCAAGAGCTAAATCCGGGAATATGGTGAAATACACTGATATACAGTCTAACAGCTATTTCAGTGATATGTTTCTGATGGATGATAATGGCCTTTATCGGATGGCTAATTATCAGAAAGGTAAGGAATTATCCAAATATATGGTGGATAGTTTTGGTAAACAGATGATGCAGGGATGCAGAACTATGAAAACATACCCATCTGATCTGGATTTTATCGCTATCAGTGCTTCTAATTATGCAGCTACCAAGATGGTGCTGGATAATGTCAACTTCCCAATTGAAAGAACAGGAATTCATTGCTTGACAGAGACACCCCATATGGGTACTAATGATCTGATGGCACAGCTTGAATATGGAATTGAGCAGGGAATGATAAAAAAAGGTTCTAAAATACTTGTGAGTGGTACTTCTCTTGGCTTCTCAATCGCAACCATGGCAATAGAATGGGATAATTAATATATTATTTATACTTTTTGCAAAAAGTATCTATTTCAATGATAAAAATTACAATAAAGTTATATAAAATTAACGATATATCCGATTAATTCCGTAAATTTCAGTCGTGTGATCAAAAATTTTATATTAAATAAATTCCTACCAAGTTTTATATATGTTAATTGAGAATATAAGTTCGGACTTCAAGTATTCAGATAATTTGAGTTCAGCTTATGCCAGAACTGGGAATAACATAGTAGTTAACCGTAAGAATAGGTTCTATGATTTCACAGTAGAGGAGGATAAATATACACTTTCTCAATTTGTTATAAGACATTATCAATCAATTTCTGTAATTGCAATCACTGCAATTTTCAGAATGATTATACTATTCTCTGCATATAATGATCCAAGAATTGCAACATCCGCAGGGTTCAGACTTGATTTTATTAATCACGTAAATTTTGTTAATGATATTCTAAATGGAAACTTTTTTTATCATGGAAATGTATTTTATTCCCCTGTAACACCTGTTATAATATCTATCATTGCATTTCCCGTATCTCTGATAAATAATAATATTGTGGATGCTGTAATTATATCTGCATCCATTTTTATGGGTATAAAAGCATTGGGTACTTTTCTATTATTACAGGAATTTAAGCAGAACAAAGCAATCAGTGCACTTGTTGTGATATTCAATCCCTGGGAGATGGTTGGTGTGGTGCCATGGGGTGGCTTATCATTGATGTTATCCACAACCGCAGTAACATACTCATTTCTGATCTACAGAAAGATGAATAAAAATGAGATCAATGCAACAAAAGGTGCAGTTAGCATCGCCATCATGTTATTTCTCAGTATATCTGCACACAGAACGGGAATTGTTGTACAGATTGCTGGTATATCACTATTCACAGTTTTTCAGATAAAATCAAGAGGTTATGATCTGAACTGGTTGAAAAAATCATTAAGATCATATAAATTCAGCAGTACATTATTTGTATTGATATCTATGACTATCTATCTCTATTACTGGAGAATTGAGGGTAGAATTGAGAAACTTGTTGTATTATCAGCTGATAATTATGTGGATAAACTAACATACCTATGGTCTGAAACATTAAGCAGTGCACCACTACTGATTGTCACCTTCATCGGTATGTATTTATTTCACAAATACAGAGGATTTGGTATAAGGTTCAATAATTTGGAAAAAGGATATTTATTGATGTCTTTGATCTTTCTTGTAATACCATTCAGAAATAATGATATCAATTCAAGATTTTTCATGGTAATTGATAGTTTACTATTATTATTCTGGGTTTATCTTGAATATAATATTAGGATATACACTAGGAGAAATGTAGACAGAGGAACTAGACTATATGTTTTATTCTGGGTTTATTCAATTGGCTTGGCAATTGGATCTTTTATTGAGGGGATTGTCAGAACAAAAGCCTATGTCGCACTAAGAGTATATCTCAATGCATTCTTTTTCTGAAATTTATCAGATAATAAATGAATAGCTACTGAATAGCTAAACCATCTGTTCTGAAAAAATCTACCTATTTGATTTCTGAAAAATAATTAGGGATGAAACTGAATAGTTGCCCCTTCAAATTGTTTACCTGAATAAAAATATTTATTCTATAAATATATTTTTTATCTCTTCCAACTGCTCATTATCAACTGCAATGGATGTTGGTAATGCCTTTTTAATCAATATATTGTAATCTTTTACCTTTGTATTGAAATATTCTATAAAATTATCCAATTTTTTACCCACATTATTCGCAATAGATTCATAGGAATAATAGTATAGCATATTATTGTATTTTTTACTTGAGATTGTCTGGTCCTGATGCTGTATATGATTGATATGTGTACCCGATGAGGATACAAATGCATCCTTTGAGAATGAGTTGATTGCAGAAAGAAATGCTGCAACCAGGTGTTCATTGATACTATCTGTATCATCAAATTTGTAGCTGAAATACACAAGACCTGATTCATTCATTATCATTATTAATTTTGGTATCTCTGTGACATTGGTACTGAATGGATCAAACAATATTTTCTGAGAGCTGGCTAGAAAATTATAAACCTTATCAAATTTTAATTTATCCGCAATAGAGATCTTCAGCACTGATAATTTCTCCCAGAAACTGATATCTTTGTTAAACAGGTTCTGTTTATATTTGATTTTCTCAACCAGGAAGGATAGATTTTTCATCTCTGCAATCATAAGTGCGTTACTAAGTAATTCAGCAGTAGTATCAAGATCTCCTTGCAACAACGTAATAATAGATTCCAATAGCATACTCTCCACCTGAATGATAAATGATTTCTGATTAATTGCAATAACCTTTAATTTCTCATTAATGGATATTATCTCATCAATTATCTCTGTATCACGTTTTGTTGTCTTTAACTCATCAATTAACATATCCATCTTCTGTTGTGATGCTAATATCACCAGATTATGATCGATAACTGTTGAGTTTATGATCTCATCAAAGATCATCTCTGCCTTACCAAGTTTTACCCTTCTGCCACTATTTTTCAGTAGAATTGCATTTGCCATCTGATAGTGCACTGATATTTTCATATTATTTGGATCATTGTGGTAAAGATTTCTTATCAGCTCAAAAAAAGATGTTTGTAATCCCTCATCTTGCAATGAGATGGAAACCATGAATAGGCTGAAATATGGATGGATAATATCATTATTATTATTCAGCTCTAGATAGGCTGCAACAGCTCTGTTTTGATAATTAATTGCCTTCTCAAAATCTTTCTGATTATAGAATATCTCTCCAATCAGATTGTAGGTCTCGCCCTTGTTTTTGAAGCCAATTGTCTCCTGCATTTTAAGGCTATTTGTCAAAAATTCTAATGATTTGAGTAATTCACCCTGTTTATACAGTATTTTACCAATTTGAGAATAAGTCAGGGCCATATTCAATACATCTCGTTCTTCATCAAAAATATGCAAAGCCTCTGAATGTGTGTTGAATGCAAGATTAAGTTCGCCAATTTTCTCATATATATTAGCAATCGATGATAGTGATAGTGCAATTGCTCTTTTGTTAGTGCCAATCTCCCGTCTTATCTCAAGCGCATCCATATTATTTTTCAATGCAAGATGAAGGTCTCCCCTTGCATCATAGATATCTGCAATCTGCGATAGAATACTTGCCATCATCTCGAAATCATCCTCCTCACACAGATCTATACACTGTGTGTAGTATTCAAGAGCTTTATCATACTGGCTGATTGAATAGTAATTTTTTCCAATACTCTGTAAAATTAATATATCCAGAGATTTCTCATTGTAACTGTTGCTGTACTCCCTAGCTTTATTCAATAATTCAAGGCTTTTCTGGTAATTACTCTGTATGATGCATACATCTGCCATGGCAATAGTTGATTTGATCACGCCATACCCATCATTCATATCTAGAAATATCTTATAGCTATCTTTGTAAATTCTATAAGCACTCTTGTAATCACTGGCTTTTTGATATATATTTGCCAATTTGATCAGCAAATGAGATGTTATTTCAGATTTATCTAGATATTTGGAGTATTTCAATGCATCTTCAAGAAATGAAGCAGCCAGTTCAAATTCTTTGTTCCATTTGGAGAAATCTGATTTGATATTGAGATACTCCACCACCTGTATTGTATCTGCATCTACACTATTCATCAAATTATCACCTTTATTTATAAGCAGAGTAATTCCTTTGAGATTATTACTTTTTATCAGTTTTTTAATTTTGGATGTGATCTCGGGTAGCGATATTTCATTCATGAGCGATGTTAATTTTAAGCAATTATTTATTTTATCTCTTTCTATCTTGATATTTGAATTTTGATGAATATTGTATTTAATCTCTAGCTTAATTGCTACAAGTATTATATATTCATAAAATACATGTTGATAGCTAATTCTTCAGCTAATTCAAGAGATGCACGATATTCGAATTGGTGTGATATTAATAAAATTTGTGAGTTGTATAAACTTTGAGTCTTCCGTTAGTATTTTAATAGCAATATCAAGAATAGAATTAAAGAGTAACAATAGTTACTCATTGGGAATCAATGATTTGATTCTCCTATTTCAACTATTTCACCGATATCGATCTAGCTATCGAACCGGAATAAAGGTGAATAAAATGAATACTCCAACTTTAAGCAATGCATTTTTCGAGAAAGAACCAGTAGCCATAGTAGGTGTGGGTGCTTTATTTCCAGATGCTAATAAAACAGAAGAATTTTGGAATAATATAATAAACAAGAAATATTCAATACAGGAAGTACCGATTGATCGTTGGGATCCTGCATTATATTATTCAGATGATCACAGTATACCAGATAAGACTTACTCTAAAATCGGTGGCTTTGTCAGTAAATTTGAATTCAATCCAATTGATTACAGAATACCACCCAAAGTCATTCCTCAGATAGATCTGGTGCAGCAATTTGCATTATTTGCTGCAAAAGAAGCATTAGAAGATGCCAATTATAAATCAGACAGTTTTCCAAATGAGAATTGTGCTGTGATTATTGGTAATTCAATGGGTGGTGATAGAAAGACAGACATGGACCTCAGAGTACTATTTCCTAAGGTCACACAATCTCTGAAGATGAGTACTAGCTTCAAAAAACTGAATAAAACACAACAGACAGCAATGTTGAGAGAGTTGGAGGATAATTACAAAAAGGAGATGACAATAATCAATGAGGATTCAATGCCGGGTGAGCTATCAAATGTGATCTCGGGTAGAATTGCAGCAACATTCAATCTCAGAGGAAAAAGTATGACCTCTGATGCTGCATGTGCATCCTCTCTTGCAGCTATTGATGATGCATACAAGGGATTATTGACACATGAATTTGATGCAGTTGTAGTGGGTGGTTCAGATAGATCATTGATGCCAACTACCTTTGTCAAATTCTCTAAAATTGGTGCATTATCAAATGATGGTTCATTCCCATTTGATGAGAGGGCAAATGGCTTTGTACAGGGAGAGGGTGCTGGTATGATGGTACTCAAGAGATTATCAGATGCCAAGAAGGCAGGAGATAAGATATATGCACTGATGATTGGCATCGGTGCATCTTCAGATGGAAAAGGCAAGGGTATCACCGCTCCAAATCCAATTGGACAGGAATTGGCACTCAAACGTGCCTTTGATAATTCTGGTATCGATGCGGGAGATATTCAGCTGGTAGAGGCACATGGTACATCAACCAAGGTGGGAGATAGAGTGGAGGTAAATGTACTGAACAAAGTATTTGCAGAGTATAACCTACCAAAAGGCTCTGTCATGCTTGGTTCTATCAAATCACAGATCGGTCATCTCAAATCTGCTGCTGGTGCTGCAGGTCTGATTAAAACAGTGTTGGCACTCCATCATAAAATATTGCCACCAAGTATCAATTTCGAAACTCCCAATCCAAATATAGAGTGGGACAAGGGTCCACTCAGGGTAAACACAGAGCCAAGAGACTGGAAAACAGATGGCTCTCCAAGAAGAGCTAGTGTATCATCTTTTGGATTTGGTGGAACAAATTATGTGGTTATTCTGGAAGAATATGACCCGAACAAGAATTATTCAGTTTCAAAACCAATTAATAGACTATCATATTCCAGTTACATCAATAGAAACAAAGAATTGATAAATGAAGCTGTATTATTATCTGCCAACAGTATTGATGAATTGCAGACTGTTAAATCAAAATTATTGGGGATAAACGGGGATCTTACTGTGAACAAGAATAAAGATCACCTGATAGATCAGCTGAGAGAGTTGAATTTCAATAGATCACATAAATTCAGGATTGGATTGACCTACAAAACAATTGATGAGTTGGATCAATTGAGTACTATGGCAATTGATGCTATCAAAGATGTATCCAAGATAAAAATGATACAGGCAAGAGGAGTATTCGTATCAGAGGGATTGAAATCAGGTAAGATATCATTTGTATTTCCAGGACAGGGTTCTCAGTATGCAGATATGCTGTTGGATCTATCTAAGAAGTTCTCAATTGTGGAGGAGACATTCAAAGAGGCAGATGAGGTGTTGAAAGACTTTCTTGATAAACCATTATCTGATTATATCTTTAGCAAGGGTAGTGATACTAAATATATAAACGAGGGATTGAGACAGACACAGATCACACAACCTGCAATGCTGACTGCTGATATTGCAATCTTCAGATTACTGCAACAGTTGAATATCTATCCAGATATGGTTGCAGGTCATTCACTTGGAGAGTATGCAGCACTGGTTGCAGCAGGAGTACTATCATTTGAGGATGCATTGATGGCAGTTGCAATCCGTGGAAAAGCCATGTCTGAGGTGGATGCCCGGGATAAAGGTACAATGGCTGC
>JAJRQD010000182.1 GCA_024280435.1 archaeon
CCCTCAAGTATGAAGGCAGTCTCTCTGCTAGAAACGGCAGTGACAAAATTATCTTGCCCTATATCCAGGGATAAATAATGATTATAGTCCAGTTCTGGTACTGTTATCTCCTGATCATACACAAATTCAATCTCAAAATAAATACCCGAATAATAAATGGTAGAATTATCTGTTGTTTTTTCCACCATGTGTATACTGAAAAGTTTCTAATGATCGACATAATCTTGAATAATAAACTAGTCAACTAGAAAGTATCACTTTCTGGTAGGGATCTTTTGTAGGAAGAAAAAATGTACTTTAATTACTAAAATTATCTATAATTGGTAGTGCTGATAAATGATGGAATAAATATCCGGCTAAATCCTTTTCTGATCAGTATTTTATTTATTAAATCGTGATTTATATTTATTATTTTTTCCAATTTTCCTAATAATAATCGCAAATAACATGATTGACAGTAATTGTGTTATTTGAAAAGCAGGTGCCTCATCAGTGCTATTCTCCGGTGTTATTGAAGTATTTGGTAATTCTATTGTGTACAGTTCAAATTCTACTTCCTGCCAATCTGACCATATTCTGACAGTATCTCCCACAACTCTTGCTCTGAATGTATAATTCCCTTCCTCTTCAAATCTAATCCTAATCAAACTAAGACTGGTATTTGTTATAACACCTGTTTCTCCATCTTTATAATATTCAAATTGTACTGTGATAGTATCTTGGGGTGTATTATTATAAGTACTCATACCTACATTCAAAACAAATAGTAATTCTGTATTACTCAGCTCTATTCGATCATTAATCTTATCAATGGTGAAATCATATGGTATGCCTGCTGGAATAAGATATGAAGTATTATCATATATATTCAAAGTTGCCTGGTATATCATAAATCCTCCATTATAATGATTCAATACTCTATATGCATATATCATACCATCAACTATGGAATTATCTTTGAATGAATCATCATTAACTGTACCTAGATCTTGCCATTTATTCCATTTTCCATCAATAAATTCATTTCTCTGGACTGTATATTCACCCGTGTTTGTTGCACCATATACATTATCCTCAAAATGATATCTAATAATTGTATAGTCATCATATAATACCTGTGTTAAATACACTGCCTGATTATTAATATCTGCACTATTAAGTATAGTATTCTCTGTCTTCAGATCAGGTACCGTATTCCAATCCCAGAGTGCACCATAGGTGAAAAGTATTTCAGTATCTATCAACTCAATATGTAGGTTAGAACCTATCCCATATGATCCATCCCAATAATTAACAATGGTTTTATTCATTGTAATATAAGTTATATCACTTGTAAATGCAAATTTAATTTTATTTATTGTACAATTTGTAAAATTAAAATAGTATTTTGCAGTATCACTAAATGGCCTCCACATTAAATTGAAATGACTGTTCACTGCTGTTAGATTTTGTGTTTTCAGGTAAATATTGGCATTAACAGTGGTATTGAGAAAATATAATTCAGTAATACCATTTTTCCAATCATAAGTCCCTTCTGTGAAGTAGGAATCGATGAAGCTGAAGTTTGAATGAGCTGAAACTTGAAAACCCTCATACAAGGTACTGCTATTGATAATCACAGTGCTATTGTATCCAAAATCACCACCCATAACTCTAGATGTATTGATTATTATAGTTGAATTCACACTGCTGATATAATGAATATTACTATCTTTAATATTGAAAATAGATCCTGTAAGTACATTGAAATTGTATTGTATATCAAATAGATTATTGATTACAGTTGTCTTTATTACATTATCGAAATTGATTCCACCATCAGTCTCTTCCCAGAAAGCAGATGTTGAATTCACTACTGCTTTTACTATCATTGAACCACCAATGGATAGATTTTCATGATAGAACAGACTCAATGCGTCCCATATAAAATCCCCATATATTGTTGTATTTACAAATGATAATTTATATTCAGGATTGTATTCAAGTCCATCTATTTCTACGCTGACAGTAGATAATTCAGAGTTATTCAATTTCATATTACTATTTTGAATATTTATTCTTGCATTATTATCTGAATCGGTGATATAATTCATAGTACCGTTTGTGTTGTAAAGAGTAAGCATATCACTTATTATTGTATTTGTCATTGTGAAGTTGTGTACATTTGTAATATAACTGTATTTATTTATATTGACATCATGTATTTCAAGATCTGATAAACTTATACCAAGATTTATCTGGAATTCATAATATAGCCCATCATATCCATTTATAATCAATTTCATATCTAGATTATTGTATCCAATTTCAATTTTGATATCTCCACTCACTACCTTACTTACTTCATCAATAGATATATTCATTCCAAAAACAGTATTGCCAAATATAGCTAATCCATTGATTAAAATATCTCCATCATCTACAATAATTGGACTATTCAAGTACTGAATTGTACTATCTACAACTGATACTTTCACAGTATTAGTGTTATAATTCTTTATCAATTCATTGATATTTGTCTTATCTAGCAATAGAATCGACCCTCCATCTATTGTGACTGTATCAAGTATACTACTGATAAATCCAATTTTGCTATTATCATTAATATAAATGTTACCTGTATTCTCAATTCCAGTAAAGTTCAATGTCACGTCATCAAAAAAGGTTATACTCCCTATATTTTTCCAATTACTAATCTCAACCAAGGACCAACCGTTTCCATAGAATGTTATATTATACTCTGTTATACTATCTTCTAACAAAGCTACTGCTGTTGTCGCATTAGTGTAGTCAAATATCAATGTGCTACTTTCATTTGCAGTAATTTTATTACTTATAGTTTTTGCCTGTATTGAATTGGTCAATAATAAAATTACAATTAAAATTATTCTTTTCCGCATTTTTATCAACTATAAATTTTCTATTAGCTATATATAGTATACTGTATTCAATAATAATTTATTTTGATTTATTTTTCAATTTATTCTTTGAAGGCTCGAAATATTGTTATGCTCTATTTTACTCAATAAATTATTCTTATTCAACCAATTTTTCCAAACTCATCAATCACTGTAATTTTTTTTCATAAAATACATTTTCCAAGAGTAGATTTTCACTAAGACTTACCTATCATCTTATTTGGAGTTTGCTTCATAACAATTAGGAAATCAATAAGGGACATTAATTGCATATAGCTGTTTTATCAAGAGGAAACGCTATTTTTTATATATCTGATTAATTTATAATAATCTATAAATAATAAATAATTAACATTATTATGAAGATACTCTTAAATTCTAAGTTGTATTTAACAATAAATATGATTGATCTTTCAGATCCCGTAATTATCGCTCCAGTCGGAGCATTAATTATAGCTATTCTTGGCTTAGTACTTGTTTATAGATCAACACGATCTCAATCATTGGGGGTTAAACTTTGGTTGTTAATATTTATGGCTACTTGGATACCATGGAGTGGTGCAACAATTATGATGAGATTTGCTTCCAATGAAACTTTGGCCATAATATATCTGAGAATTAGTTTAATATCACTGCAGATTGCATATTTTGCATTATTCAGATTTCACCATCTTCTTGTATTTCGCACCACTGACAGACGTTTTTCCTCAATTATAGTCACTGTACTGGTCAGCTTTAATATTGCACTTGCTTTCAATAAAAATATGCTGGGAGTTAACAAGATAGGTGACTTCTATACTGATAGTTTTCATATACTGATGCAATTATCAAATCTCTTTGCAGCAGGTTGGGCAGGGACCGAGGCATTCAAAGCATTACGAGAATTGGATATGTTCTCAACTTTCTATACCCCAGATGGTGAAAGAAAGCCCTTTCAGATGCTTTTCTCGCTTGGAATACTTCTTCTTTCATTTATAATTCTGATAGTATGGATTGCACAGGCAGGTCCTGTTGGTGTATCTCCAGATGCCACTCTATTCATCTTTTTCTCATGGCTAGTTATAGGATATTTTGCATTTACGTATGGTGTTAGGCCTCTATCAACTATACTCTCCCCTCAGAGAGTATGGGCATTTATAGTGATTGATTATTCAGGTATTCCAATATTCACAAAATCATTCAGTGAAGCACATGATTATGTGTTGTTTGCAGGGGCTATCAAAGCAGCCAATTCAATGATCCAGATACGATTTAACAGCCCTACATCTATTGATCTGGTAACATTTGATGACCGTGCAGTTATGGTGAGAACAGTAAATGATCTGCTTTTTTGTCTAGTTGTGGATCATAATTCTGCACAATTTGAGATAATACTCAATGATATTGTAAGCCGTATTATTTTACATGATGAGTATAAAGAGCTTGATTTCTCAAGCCCAAGAGTGGATCCTGAATTCATGGATATTATTCTTGCTGATATACTGGAGATGTAAACTATGACAGATATAAATATTATAATTGGTTTTTCCTTTGCAATTGCATTGTCTATATTCAATACATATATTGCATTCAAATCATATAGCTCAACTAAGTACTACTATTTACTGGCACAGCTATTACAACTGCTATGGGCAATCTTATTACCCATCACAAATATAATCATCATCAATCCAGATATTAATCATATAACCGGAATAATTGGAACTGTTTCCCTATCTCTATCAATGTTACTTAATCAATTTTATTTTGATGATGTGACTGCAAGATATATAGAGAGGATCACATTAACCTTGGGTGTATTTGCATTTGGTGGGCTTCTTGGATTTATACTCAGTGAGGATGGAATTCAAATCCTTGGAAATGGAGTGATAACGCTATCTTCACCTGTATTGATCCTATTTCTAGTACAATCTGCTTTACTAATTTTCAGATTCAATAAACATATACAGAACCAGAACTCATTATCTGATCATTATGGTATCAAAATTACTTATAGTGGTTATGTAGAGAGATTTGGTATTTATATTCTGGCCGTGCTTTTTCTTGTATCAATAATTATCAATTTTATACTTAGCCTAGATATTCTTTTCTCAGTATCCTTTATCATACCTTTGGGCTATTTAGTAATATCCCTTGCATTGTACAATGATCCATTATCATCTGCTATTGTTGGCCAGAAAATATCTGCTGTTGCTCTTCTCTCTTCAGGAGAGACAAAATTTCTGCACATATTGGATTCCAGTGGTAAATCAATCGCACAGACAGAGGATTTCAGCATGTTTCTGAATGAGATGAGCCTTCTGATGGTGGAAATTGCGAAGTCAGAGACAATTGTGCGTTCATTGTCCACCAAGGATGTATTGATCATGTTTGAACCCTGTGGAGACAATATTCTGATATTCATCATGCAGTATCGTGGACCATTATTAAGAAAATTAATAAGAAAGATGGCAAAACAGATATATACGAAGAAAATAACTACTCAAGAAGCATTCTCCAAATTGGTGGAAGAATCAATATTAGGTATTGAATTATAAATCATAGTTCTCTTTGAATTCATCCCTGTTTATCCAGTATGCTTTTCCAAATCCACCAATATATCTCATTTTATACAGTTCAATCCTGTAATAATGGAAATTCAATTTCTCAAAATACATTTTACCTTTTGGAAATATCTCAGTATACATTCTGTTGACATCCTCTGTATCATCTATTTTATCTGCATTTCCTATAAAAGTAACCCTTCCTTTTTTCTGAATATCATCTTTATCTGTATTCTCAATAATTGTCACAGAAACATGATTATTGTTGCTGATATTTTTAGCATGCTCTGCAATATGACTGATCAAGATAATTATCTGACCTGATCTATCAAGTACATATGGTATCACAGATCCAAATGGGTAGTTATCTGAATTGATTGTGGAGAGTACTCCGTGCATACTGTTATTAATTATATTATTTACCTCGTTAAACACTGATTTTTCCATATGCTATGGGCCAATACTTAGTATATAATCTTCATTTTATTTGAGAGAAAAATACTATGAATTATGTGAATATTGGTTGCAGAATGATTTGAAAACTAATCTAACTATATCAAAAATAAATATTATTAAAATCCGGGATTGAGAGCAATTATAGATATATCATTAATGATAAACAGAATCGAAATATATTAATGGCAGAATATCTATATCTCCTTGAAGTCATATACAACTCTATCTCTGGCAATAGATAAACTCTTCCAGTTATTCCATTCTATCTGTTTGGCAAGGAATGTGATCTGTCCCACATGTACTGCATAATGTGTTAATTGTCGTAAAATCGCATGTACTACTGTATGTGGTTCTTTTCTAATATATATCTCTCGCATCAGATCCTTGTCATCGATTTGTTTGATGGTATCGAACAGATGACCCCATCCCTTCTCCCATAATTCAAGTAATTCATTTCTTGATGGTTTGAATTTCTGATCAAATTCTCCTGGTCTGTTTCTATCCTTCTTCTCCCCATCTTCTTCGAAAATATTGGTCCACCTAGATCTCATATTTCCATACAGATGTTTCACCAGTATTGCAATGCTATTACTCTCTCCATCAGGTAACCAGTAAAGGTCTTCATCCTTCTTTACCTGCTCTATTGATTGTTCTCCCTGCTTTTTCAGTGTTTCAAATCTCTCTATTGATATTTTGATGAATTCTTTCTCAAGCATAATTTTCAGTTTGGTCAATATATTTAATTTTTCATTTAAATGAGAATTGTATTTCATTTATTCATATTCAATATTGTATCAATAATATCCTCAGTTGCATATTCTGGATATGGGTAGACTGAACTAACATTAATCTCACATAATTTGTAACTATCATTTATAAGAAAGTCTGCATCCCAGAGTAGTGGTAACTTATCTGTTGCAATATCTAGCATTCTCTGCATTTCAGGTATCCATTTCTCCTCCAGTATAACTCTTAATTTCTGATATTCTGCCTTTGTTTTTGGATAGTACAATCGGGGTTCTGGATAGATTGGTTCATCTGGATTGGGTGGCCATATCAATGCGGTTACATACTGATGTCCAAAACCAACCACTTTGTTCTGAGACATATATGCTCTGACCATTCCATCAGGTAGCGGTGATATAAATGGCTGATCAATCATTATTTCATACTGTGACATAAGCTGATAGAATTCATCCAATTGCATTCTCTGCTCCACACTATCACGCAGTGCATGCAATACTCTGAGATTGTTATCATCAATTAACTCTACCCTCCATATCCCAATTCCTCCATTACCTCTGTATTGCTTGAGTACTCTGGATCCTTTTCTGAGATTACTCATTAACTGTGCTCTTAATTCCTCATTACTCTTGTAAATATATATATCACCACCCCATTCCATCTCTCTTGTGGTGTGAAGTACATCCTTAGTACCCATACTCAGTATTGTATCTGGGTGTGTACTTACAAATACTTCGGCATCTGCAACTCTTCTCAGCATGGCATCCAGATCCTCTCTATTCTTGCCATTCTGAATAGGATTAACCCAAACCATCACAATATCTACTTTTTTTAGTTCTGGTTCGATTTCATTGATATTCTCATAAGAATACGGAATCAATAAGGAATCAATACCCTTTTTATCCAAATGTTCAAACAGATGTTTTAATCTACTACTCTCTTTGGAGGAGTTTTTATCACCAGGTAGTAATAATCCAACTTTCATTGAATAAAGTATAATTCTTGATTATTTAATTTTTCCTCAGATTAATTGATGATACATCATCAAAATAACGATAAAATCCATTTCGATTACTTGTTTACGAAGAAATAGTATTATATTTATCTCTGTTATTTATCCTGTATTCAGCCACATCGCCCATAAATCTAAGCATTCCCATTCTTTTCATCATTAATTTTCCCATAAAAGGAAATAGAACCATCATCTTTACCATCATTCCTGAAAAAAATATAGATGGCATCATTAAAGGGATCCTTTCTTTTCTTTTTTTGATAGCCATTATTACAATTTTTGATACTTTCTCTACTGGAACTGTTGGAAATACTTTTGGTGCTTTGAAAATATTACTTGAAAGCATTCTATCCATAATTCCGGAACCTGAAATCCCTGGTGCCTCAATAATTGAGAAATGAATATTATGCTTATTGTATCCAAAATTGAGTGATTTTGTTGTACCTCTCAGTGCCAACTTAGCACCAGAATATACCTCTTGAAATGGAGTTGGCATCAATGTCACCATTGAGCCGATATTTGCC
>JAJRQD010000183.1 GCA_024280435.1 archaeon
ACTGGATTAAACAAGAAAGATATTGGAAAAGCAAAATTAGTCGAGGAGAGGACTGTTTCAGATGATAAATTATTATTCATCACAGGTGCTCCAAAGACCAAAAGTGTCACAATTATCATCAGAGGAGGAACTGAATTTGTACTAGATGAGTATGAGAGATCCATGCATGACGCACTGTGTGTTGTCAGAAATGTACTTGAGGATAAAAAACTAGTTCCCGGTGGAGGAGCACCTGAGCTGTACATCGCAAATGAACTGAGAAAATTCAAGCTTGATAAACCCTCCAAGATACAGCTGGCAATTGATGCCTTTGCAAAAGCAATGGAGATCATTCCAAGAGTACTTGCAGAGAATGCAGGATTGGATCCTATTGAGATCATCGGACAACTGAATAACAAATATGAACAGGGAAAGAATTACTTCGGAGTATCTGCTGAATCCACAAAAATCGAGGATATGCAGAAATTAGGTGTAATGGAACCTGTGAGGGTTAAATATCAGGCAATATCATCTGCTGCCGAAGCAGCCACAATGTTACTAAGAATTGATGATGTGGTGGCAGTAAAATCAACTGATGCAGATGCTGGTATGCCTGATGATATGAATTTCTAGAATTGGAAACAGAATTAAATAGCTTGCTAGATTATACAAAAAAAAATTTGAATTTTACCTTAATTTATAACTAGACATTAAATATGTATCCTCAAATTATATATTGAAAATCTATTATTAATGTGCAGGAGTTTTCTTACACACTTGATAGATTAATATAGCACTTGAAGTGAAATTTAAGGAAGTTGAAGTTTTATGAAAGATCAATTAAGAAAATCAGACAGTCTATTAGCCAGTGCAGTACAGATCCGAGAGGATATGAAGGAAGCACATGGATTATATAACGATCGCATCAGTGAATTAGCACAGATCACAAAAGGTGAATTAAAAGCTGTGGTAAATACGCTAAATGGTAGTTTTGAGGAAAAAAAATATAAAAAAGCAATTTCTATTTTTGATCGTTTAGGTGAAACATTGTATTCAATGGAGGATAATCAAGCCAAAATGGATGAACTAGTTCTATTGATCGGTGGTCTTGAGTTCTCGACGGAAAAAACAACCTCTAGTTTACTAGATATACTGAGTGAACAGGCAAAACAACACGGTAGAATGAGTAAAGCAGTTAATCTGATGAATGGAGAGATAATGAAATCATTAGAATCCAGTAAACCAGTAGATAGTCAATTAAAGGAGGATATAAATGAATTTCTACTTGATTTCTCAAGATTTCAGGATTTCACAATTGCCTCAGTCCCAAGGATCTCTCAATTATTTGATGAATTGGACAAAGAGGAACAAAGAGGTAAGAGATACAACGAAACTTTATAAAGAAATAAAAATCAAGTAAAAATCTATCTTTTAGTCAAAAATATTTCATTTTATTCATACCTATAAATTTTAAATTTATATAATTGCAAATACAATTGAATATATCGTGTATACTCTGAAAGAACTACCGATTCCACAACCTTCTTATCTCACAAGGGAAGAGATTATAGCTATTGAGATGAATGAATTCGATACAGGTGTCACTTCTTTTGATCTGATGCAAAATGCAGGACTAGCCATTGCAAACACGATTAAAGTGATGATTAAAAATACCAATAATATACTAATTCTGGCAGGTAGTGGAAATAATGGTGGAGATGCAGCTGTTACAGCAAGACATCTTCATGATATTTTTAATATACATATAATTTACATTAAAAAACCAAAAACAAAAGAAAGCATTGCTGCCATGCATGAGCTTGAAAGTACTAATATTAAAATTTCATTTCTCTCGGAAAACATCTCATTGATGGAAACACTTACGGAGATAGAAAATGCAGATACAATAATTGATGCTATCTTTGGAACAGGCCTTAAAAGTAAGGTAAGGACGCCCTCTTATGAAATACTGAATAAATTCAGTACATTGGATAAAAATATTATATGTATTGATCTACCAAGTGGAATGGATTGTAATACTGGAGAATGGTATTGTGATAAATATTCCCCAAAATCAATAATCTCAATGCAATTCTCTAAAAAATGTTTTAAAATAATCGAGGAAAGTAATGAGGAATATCCTGATATTAATCTGATAATTGTGGATATTGGTATCAAACCAACCTCATATAGTTATGTCACCTCAAATTATGTTAAAAAATTCTGGCCAAAACGCAATCCAGATTCTCATAAGGGACAGAATGGAAGAGTGATGGTAATCGGAGGAAGTGACGAGTTCACTGGTGCACCTGTACTATCTGGTATGGCAACCATGCGATCCGGTGTTGATACACTGAGAATTGCAGTACCTGAAACAATAAGAGATATTGTTGCAGGATATGCAGAGGATTTTATAGTTGTGAAAGTAAATGGACCAAGAATCACCAGTAAATCATTCAAAAAATACAGAGATATGGCAATTAAAAGACATGATGTTATTACAATCGGTATGGGCCTGTCAAATCATCCTGATTGTACTAAATTTGTCAGAGAATTCTTTGAGTATGCCAGGGACAAAGTTAATTTTGTCATAGATGCAGAGGCAATACGTGCATTCAAAGGAAATCTAGATCTGATCAAAGATCGTAATGTAATACTTACACCACATAAAAGAGAATTGAGAATGATGATAGATGAGGAGTTGCCAAGAGAATTCCCAGATTTGATTGAATTCATCCAGGAAAAAGCAAAGGAACTGGGTATTGTATTAATTGTTAAGGGAAAAATTGACATCATCTCAAATGGATATCGTACTTTGTTAAATAATACAGGTCATGCAGGAATGACAGTTGGTGGTTCTGGAGATGTACTTGCAGGTGTGGTTGCAGCAGCATATAATTTTATTGACGATCCATTTATTGCAGCAGCAGTTGCCACATATATAATGGGAAAAGCAGGAGAAGCATGTGCGGAAGAATATGGTTACTCATTGATTGCATCTGATATAATAAAGAGAATACCACAAACATTGATAGAATGTGGAGTGAATTTTTAGCTTTCCTCACTTTCTACTAGTAGATTAAGTTCAATTTTATTTTTTGTATCTGTAACCGTATCAATCACAGTTGTGTTTGATATTGTTACATCATCAAGAATTACTGAGTGTACAACTCTTGAATCTTTAATCACAACATTATTACCAACAGTTGCATATGGTCCCAGAATTGAATTCTCAATTTTACATCCTCTACCAATAAATACTGGATCAATAATAGTTACACCCTCTCCAAGTTTTGAATTGATTGAGCTACTGGCATGATTATCAAGAAACCACTTTGATGCATCCAACAGATCAACTGGATATCCTAAGTCTTTCCTCCAGCCATCAATCTTCACACCATATGCTTTCTCTAATTTAGCAAGTTCATTCAAAGCATCTGTTAATTCAAGCTCACCTCTTGATGACAACGGAATTTTATCCAGTACTTCAAAAATCTCTTTATGCAATACATAAAATCCAGTAATTACAAGATTAGTGGGGGGAATAATTGGTTTCTCAACAAGATATTTTATTTTTTCAGATGTCCATGTATGTGGAACTACCACTCCATATCGTTCAGGGTCCGATACTTCCTCTATATGTATAGTGGCTCTACTTCCATTTGATTTATGTTTATCCACTATTTCCTTATATGGTCCCTTGTACAGATTATCTCCGAGAAGAAGTACAAAATCATCATTGACAAAATCTCTTGCAAGTTTCAATGCACTTCCAAGTCCATATACCTTATCAAGATCTTGCTCAATATAGGTGATATCAACTCCATACTCCTCTCCATCATTAAATTTGTCAATTATCACATTCTTTGCAAATCCAACAATAATGAGTATATCTTTTATCTTCAGTTCATCTCTGAGTAAACTAATACCCCATTCTAATATAGGTTTACCTGCAACAGGAAGCATACATTTCGGAAAATTATCTGTCAAAGGATACATTCTGGTACCTTTACCTGCTGCAAGAATTACACCTTTCATCAGATTTTATTTTATACTAATATAATAAAAAGACATTCATATTATTTGTAAAATTAATTAAATTTTTATTGAATTTGTTAATAGACAACTTATTTTGTTTTATTTTTTCTTTTACCCATACCTCTTTTTGCACTTCCTCTGGTCTTGTATTTTCCCTTACTACCCTTGCTTACCAGTTTTTTGATGCTTCCATGGTTTTTATGATGTTCGTCACTAATTAGAAAGAATAGTCTGATAAATTCATTTAATGGAGCATTTTTAGTGCCAAAGTATGTATAAGTGGCTGAGAAATGTGGATCAGTTGCTTCTTTACTTGAATGTATTGCTATATGCTCTATATTTTCCTCATTCAGTTTTATCAATCTGATTATCTCTTCATTCTCAGTCAAATGTTTAACATATGATGCGGATTGTGATTTCACCATGAAATTTTTATCAACACTCTTATCCATAGTATTGATATCATCCATCTTGATGAAATAATCAAATCTACGGCTGATATAACTTTTCTTCCTGTAGGGTACTATATCAAATCTGTATACTGGATCCTCATCTCCCATCTCACCTGCAAATTTGGCACCAATGAATAATTTCTCTCTTTCTTTGAATACCAGATTAATCAACCATTGAATAATAAAAGATCTATTGACAAGCTTCAGATGAAGGGTTAGGATACGTAATTGTTTACTCTTCTTCACATCACATCTGAATTCATATTCATCTGGTTTTATTTTTACAGTCTCGAAGGTAATGCCTCTCTGTGATAAACTCTTCTCAACTACCTTCTCAGTTTCTTCTAGTAATTCTTTGTTCTCCTTGGTTCCTTTTCTATAAATAACAAACATTAATACTAGAAAAATCAAAAACGGTCCAAAATTTACTAAATATGTTATCAATAATGAATCCATATTCTGATTAAAAATATTATCCTTTTCAAATAGTAGGTTATTTCACAAAATAAATTTAAAAAAAAATATTGAGATATTGTACTTTGATCAATCATTGAAACATTTTTATTTTTGGTCGATAATTCAATCAGTGCATTTTTTTTAATATCAATTTATAATTCAATATATATGTCTAGTCCACTTACTTTGGATTCAGTTTTACCTGTTCTTAATGGTAAGATCATTGCTCTATTTGGAGATCTCTCAACAAGAAGAAATCAGATAATCAAACAATTCATAATTGATGGTTTTGAGAATGACGGTGTAACCTGTATCGTCACACTTATTCAATCAGCAAGCAGTTTAATAGATGAATTGAGTGCCTTCTCACCAGAAGCGGGAATGCTCATCAATGATGCAATATTGAATGAGAATATACAGATAGTTGATATGTATTCATTCAGAGGTGCAGATAAATCGAATGAAGAGATACC
>JAJRQD010000184.1 GCA_024280435.1 archaeon
ATCTATTGTTTTAGAATATAATAATTTAATTTTTGTTGTTAGTAAAATAAAATGATTTGAAATTTATTACATTTAAAATCCTGCAAATTCAATTTTATTTCGACAAAAAGAACTAAATAATCACCATATAATCAAATAAATTTAAATTATTTTCTTTTTTTGAAAAAATAAAGCTGGACTGTGATTGTATTCTCAATAAAATAAAGTTATTAATTAATAGCGGCTCATTTTCAGAGGCAATAGAATTGATCAATCAATTGGATGAGAATGATAAACTAGAGGGGCATATTTATCTCAGTAGTATATTCAGAGAGCAGGGAAAGTATGAGAAGGCAAATGAAATAATCGATCAGGTCATATTGTTAGCTTCCGAGGATTATCTTCTTAAATTACTATTCAAAGCATTTGCAGAGAAAATATATATTGTATACCGACAGGATAATTTTAGTGAGGCATTATTGCTGGCTTATGAGGCCAAAGAGCTGGAAATCTCTCTGGATGAGAGTTTTGATCTAAATAATGAGAAGTTCATCATAGCAACTGTACTAGGTAATATTCATTACAGGAAAAGTCAAAATGAAAAAGCTGAAAAATACTACAAATATGCATTGGAATTGGCAGAACTGAGTAATGACTATAATTTACTATCGCAGGCATATAATTCCATAGCAATTGTAAGTACAAAAAAAGGTGAATGGAAGAATGCAATTAACTATCATGAGAAATGTTTCAAATTTGCTACTGAGTGTGGTAATCTAAAATATCAGATCTATTCTAATTCTAATATAGGTGAGATATACCGTCAATTTGGACTATTCAACAAAGCATTGAAGTATTACAAGAAAGCACTGCATCTGAATAGGGATAATACAATTGCAAGCGCTACGCCCATCCTTAACCTGAATGTAGGTCTTGCACTTTTCAAAATAAAAGATATTAACAATTCTAAACATCATATTGAACTTGCATACAATGAATTCAAAAAACAGAATTCTCAGATCAATATAACTGAAGCTCTGCTATATCTAATTCTAATAAATCTAGAACTTGGAAATTCACAGATTGCTGAGAACTATCTGACTGAATTCTCTAATCTTGAATATGATGCAGATAACAAGACTATACAGATAAGATTAGAGATATCAAAAGCTATAATTCTGAAATACCAGAATACTTACGAGAGTATCAGAGAATCTACAAGTATCCTTGAAGATATTGTGGCAAGGGATTTTGTATATGTGGAGTATAATGTGATGGCAATTCTACATCTATGTGATAACTATCTTGATGAGTATCAGAAATCAAATGATCTACTATATCTAAATCAGGCTGAACAATTGCTTGATAAAACAGAGAACCTATCGATAGAGCTGAATTCGCATGAACTCAAGATAGAATCAAAAGTACTCAGAGCCAAATTATATATAATTAAATCTGAATTGGAAAGAGTAGATAGATTACTACTGGAGGCAAAAGAATTATCTAATCGAATTGATCTTGGTATGATCACTTCTAATCTAAAAATAAATCATGTTAATATCATCAATAATATTGCCAAGAAGAATAAAATCAATTTTTATGAGAAATTTGAGATACAGAGAAAAGAGCTGATCAAACTCACCAATATTATATCAAATTTTGTTAAGAATAATTTGGATGAAGATATTCAGGATATGTATGACTATCCATTAAAATTCTCAATTTATCATCGTACTGGGAAATTATGGTACACTTATGATTTTCCAAATAACACAGAATTCTCTGAGTATCTTGAGGTTGAATCCATATTGGTTCCATATATATACAACAGCCATCAAATAGTCAATGATGTGCTATGTGGGGATTTCAATATTAAATATCTGATAAATGGAGAGAATGTACTTGTTTGCATATTCAAAGGTAATACTCAGATAGTATACACCAAACTTGTATCCATACTCTTTCAAATACAGAATATCACCCCAAATGGATTACTTGAGAATATTTTCAGAGACCTTACTATGGAAGATAAATCACTGATAGATGGAATTGCAAGAGAGATATTTATGAAATTAATTCCAATCAGCATTATTGGAAAGAGCCATGATGATATAAGATCAACAGTACTCTCTGATGAGAACATAGAAGAGCTACTCAAATTCAAGAATAGTTTACCTGATAAAGCATTACAAATTATAAGATTAATCAATGGCAATACATCATTTGAAAAAATAGGTAAGCAATTGAACCTGGACGATAAATTGTTAAAACAATATATAGACGAGATGATTGATAAAAATCTGCTGACCATAGATGGTGTTTCCATAGAAATAAGTGATACAGCCAGTGATATTTTAAATCAGTACAAAAATATATTAAATAAAATATTTGATAACTAAGGTGTTAATCTGAACATATCTCTTGGCAAGAAGGTTGCCTCTCTGACATTTCCCAGACCAAGTAATAGCATTATTACTCTTGTAGGAGATAATCCAAACCCACCATGTGGAGGTGCCCCATATTTGAAGAAATCAAGATAATACTCAAAATCTTTGGGATCCTGTCCTTTATCTATTATCTGCTGTCTCAATATATCAATACGATGCTCCCTCTGTGCACCCGTTGTGATCTCTATTCCATTGAACAGCAGGTCAAAACTTAGTGTTGATTTATCATTCTTATCATCTGGTCGCATATGATAGAATGGTCTGATCTCCTGTGTGAATTCAGTAAGAAACAGGAATTGATGCTTGTATTTCTCCATTATATACTTTCCAATTTCTTTCTCACCTGCAGAACCAAGATCCAACTCATCATCCAACTCGACTCCTCTTTCCTTGACTATTCTGACTGCTTCTGGCATACTGATTCTTGGAAAGGGTAATTTAGGAACCACAATCTCTCTATCAAATAATTCCTTGGTGATTTTATTCCATTTCTTCTTCATCTTCTTGAATACGGCATTGAACCATTCTTCCTCAAATTTCATCACATCCTCAACAGAAGAGATATAAGCCATCTCAATATCTAGACTGGTAAACTCAGTATCATGTCTACTGGTCTGTGATGGATTAGATCTGAACACAGGTCCAATCTCAAATACTTTCTCAAATCCAGAACAAATCGCCATCTGCTTGTAGAATTGTGGTGATTGTGCAAGATATGCTTTTTTATTGAAATATTTCACCTCAAAAACCTCAGATCCATCTTCTGTTGCAGAAGCAACGAACTTAGGTGAGAATATCTCCATAAATCCTTTTTTGATGAAATGCTCTCTTGAGAAATTGGCAAAATCAGATAACATCTGAAAGATAACAAGATTAGGTCTTCTTCTCAGATCTAGAAATCTGTTATCAAGTCTGGTATCTAGTCCAGAAGATGATTTATCAGTTACCTCAACTGGGAACTGAGTATCTTTTGGTGGTGATGTCATCTCCACAATCTCTTTTCCCATGATCTCAACACCTCTGACAGTCATATCTGATTTTTTTATCACACCAAGTACTGTCACGAATGAATGCATTGACATGCTATTAATTCTGTCAAGCATCTCCTCTCCTGCGATATTCTGTTTGAATACAAGTTGTACATCACCTGCTCTGTCTGATAATACCAGGAATTTAAGTTTTTTACCCTTATTTCTGATTGTTGTCAGATATCCAGCCACAACAACTTCCTCTCCATCCTTTTCTGGAACTATCAAGTCAGTTGTTATTCTCTGTTTAAGCATCTCTTTGTAATCCATAAAGCTTCTAAATTAAGTTTTAATTCTAATATCTATAAAGATATTTCTAGTTTACAAGTTGTATCGATTGATGTGTACTTCAATAATATTTTAAAACAAATAAATTTAATAAAGAATGAATGTCATCAGCTTCAAGGATCGTGGGAAATACACGAGTTTACTATCTTAGTAAATTTGGATGGATTGGTATCACAATCACCTCCATTTTCTTGAGTTGGCAAATTTATGGCCTTAGCTTTGTTGATATACTGTTATTACAGGGTATATTCGGATTATTTATGCTATTTTTTGAATTCCCATCTGGAATTATTGCAGATATAGGAAAACGAAAAGATATAGTTTCTTCTGGATACATTATGATTGCAATAGGGTCTTTGATCTATGGTTTTGCAGATAATTTCACTGAATTCGTTATCGCAGAGGCATTTTTTGCACTTGGGCTATCATTTATCTCTGGCTCGGATTCTGCTAATCTATGGGATACGTTCCTTGAGGATGATAATGAGATAGGTGCTAAAAAAACAATTGCAAAAGGTAGGACAATTAATATATTATCTGCTGCGGTAATGATCTCAATTGGTGGATTATTGTCCTCAATCAATTTAATTCTACCATTCTATATCTGTGCCATGGCAAATATTATCCTTGCAATTCTATGGTACTCCGCATATGAACCAGAGAGAATCAAACAAGAGAGTAAGAATACAGTGATAAAAGATACAGTTAAACTTTTGCATAATAATATTTTCCTTAGCACATTATTTGCTTATTTAATCCTAAGCACAGTGCTTAGAATACTATTCTGGGCATATATTCCCAAGATGCAGAGAATTAACCTATCGGTTGAATTCTTTGGAATAATTATTGGCCTTGGAGGTCTTGTTGCAGGTTCAGTATCTGCCTATCTTTCAAGAAAACCAAATTATTCTGTAAAGGTGAATATTATATCATATATCTCTGCATTCATTGGTACACTATTATTTGTTACTCACAATACATTGATTGCATTCATCATTGCATTGGTAATGCAGCAGATTGCAAGAGGCATCATATCAGTGGATAATATTTTCAAAATAAATGAGGTGGCATCTTCTGATATTCGAGCATCTGCTATCTCAATGAACTCTAGTATAGGATCAATATTTTATCTGATATTCACTTTCTCATTCAGTATCTTTGAATTATCATTTGATCAGACTTTAATTGTTAATCTGTTAATACTTATAGTATTCTATATAATTATGCTGTTGTTGAAGATTAATAGTTCAGAATAAAGAAAGAGCCTACTAGATATGTTAAAAATAAAATCATGAAAAACTTTATGATATTTTCTATATAATAATAAAGAATTGTTTGTTCTATTGTTTGTGGATCTGATATCATTATTTCACAAGACATATGATCTTTTATCCTCTGAACAGAGGAAACTGTACAGAGAACTGTATCGTAAACATAATCTATCACTATTATCTAAAAACCTTATTCGTTTCCATGAGAATAGAATATTCAACAGATTGTATCCATATTATGAGGATGAGATCACACCAGATCTTGAATTAAGCTATGATTTCTTCAGAGATACTATGGTTGGATTTTACTATGGAAAGATGGAAGGGTTGGCAAAAACACTGAAACAATCAATACTCTCTGCTGGCATCCATAATATTCTTGTATTGATGGGACAGAGAATGACTGCAGGCAGTATTGATCGCTTCCCACCGGATCCGGATATTTTGATTGCAGGTACTCGGGAGATACATGCAGAGGGATTATCAGTGGCTGCAAGAGCATGGAGTAAGCATGTTGGTAGATCTGATGATAAATACTGGGGAGAGATAATTGGGAAGACAGAGGATAAAAACAAATATGCAGAAATGCTGATTGATAAATTATTCCGGGATATGACCTGGTGGAATATATTCGGACATGTCAGACATGAATATATCTATGAGATAAGAGTGGCATCGGGACATGGTGCAAGATGGACACTAGAAGGTAAATTTATTGGATTTGTTGAACCATTTACATCAGTATAAAAGTAACCTTGTTATTTTACCACACATTCAGAAATTATGTATCCTTATACGCACAATTTATTCAATAGAAAAGCAAATTTATACTAAAAATACATAAAATTTAATACTAAATTGTTTATAGATAAATACAAGATGTGGGAGAAAAAACCCCCCTTAATAATACTAATAATTGTTCTTTTACTGAGTAGCAACTCATATGTTGCACAGGCACAGGGAACAATTACAAATGAATTTGATGCCAATTTCGGTTATCAATACAACAAATCTCTGGGTAGTTTTGATGATATTAATTTCACACCTCAGAATCTTACAGAATATGTGTATCAGAACCTTACTGATACAACAGCTGTTGATGCAAATACCACATATGAATGGAATGATCCTATTACAACTCTGAATGATATTTATTACAATATCACTGTGGATATTTATCAGATAGATGTTTTTGATGATAAAGATACTTTTGATGCAGGAGAGATATACTTCAGTACATCTGTGAATAATTATCATGAACGTTTACCCGCAGAGGGCTCTGAACTATCTTTGAATGATGGTGAGACTGCATTTGTGGACTTTCTAATATTCAACTCCACCTCTACTAATTTAGAAGTTAAAATAGAGGTATTCGATGATGATGGCGTAGCTGATGATTCACTAGGATCTATTTTTCTGCAATATGATAGTCCTATGAATGTAACTAATTCTCTGAATACAGATACGGCTGATGCAAAAGTATATTTCAATATAATTGCAATTGCGAATAACAGACCTTTGACAGCAGGTGAATTGCTGAATGGTATGAAGCCATTGTTGAATATTGATGATGAGGTTGGAAATGATTTACCAGATAATGTATTCGGAAGAGTTCTTGAGGGAGATGATAATGGAACAGATGCATTAGTTCTTCAGTATCTATTCTACTGGCCTAATGAGCGTAATTTACTGGGAGTAACTCTTCATAACTATGATTTTGAATTGGTACTGATATATTTGAATATTTCAGATGGATTATCACCATACAGATTGGTCTTCAACAATTATTTCTATACAGATGATTCTGATCCTTCAGAGGATATACTGATTCTGGAGAAAGGTGCTGTGGAGGAGACTATTGAGTACAATACAGAGATCACAACAGATCTGAACATGCTTATTGGAACTTCAACTAATCAGACTGTCAGGTATAAACCACTCTCTGCAGTGGAAAATTGGCAATATGCTACTTTACAGTATACAAATGCATCCAAAATGTCTATGGCTGGATATACTACATTTGAGCTAACTGTGGAGACAAATTATCATAATTTTGATATTGGTCCGGGAGGAGACTTTATCGGATACAAGTATAGTGTGGAAGCATTAAACCATAGCATTATTCAAACACTATATGCTGAGATACAGACTGCACTTGAAGGTGGAACACATTTCGTTTTCTCCAAGACTCCTGTATATTCACCATTCTCATTTGATCTGATGCAGGTATTCAAAGCACCATATCTTATCAGCTCTTATGGGCAGATAATTGAGAATATAGAGATGTTTGATAAGGCAAATGATGCAGGACTTCAACTGGATCAATCACTTGATATTGGCTTTGAAGTGGTATTTCCTGCAAAAGTAAAATATACTCATGATGCTGAAATAAATCCTGGTAGTACTAGTTCTATTAGTATTGAGCTTGAAAAATCTGATGAGATAATTTTAATTCTCACATATGATTATAGTGTTCATATCAATTTCAGCTATTGGTTCATGCAATTGGACACATTCTATAATAATACAGGTGAGATAGAATTCAATTTTGATACGGGATTATTGAGCCCTGCACTATCTGCATTGGGTCTTGATGAATTTGCATATGATGATATTTTCAATTTCAAAGATTTTATCAGCTTTGATAGTCTGGTAATCACACCTAAATTACTTGGTACTTTGATGGCTGGAAGTATATCTCTTAATCTGTGGAATGTATTGGAATTTGTACTGGGTACTGCATTTCCAGCATCTAAAATAATATTCAAGATACTTGGTTTCTTCATTGAGAATATGGACCTCACTGCTGAATTCTTTATTGAATCATATGTGGATACGACAGTGTCTTCCAATGATGATTTGACATTAACTGCATCAACCATAAAATTCACAGAGGATGCGATGGTGAATACATTTGATATAACACTTCCCGATGGTACTACTGCAAAGCAGGTACAGATTGATATTGCAGATCTTGCATACAAGATGGATATGGGTATTGATTGGAGCTTTAATCTTGGTTTCAAGAGTCCACTCAATCTGATAATTCCAGATTTCAAATGGGAAATTGGTACCTATCCAACCTATACTGCTGAAATACAGAAAACAAATGGAGGCAGTTTCTTAATTGATGTAAATCAACCATCTGAAACTACTAGTAATGCAGCCGATCCTAGTAATGCAGCAGTCCCCTTAGATCTGTTCTTTGGTGTTCTCGGTATTGTGGCAATTCCTGTAATTATAAGAAAAATGAGATAATATAAACCATAGAGTAAACTTATAACCAAGTATAATATTATGAACTTATCAATTAATTAGATGTGATTAAATAAATTAATCCGGATATCAATTGATGATAGATTATTGCAATTAGATTTTATTACTCAGTTAATGCTACTTAGGGGAGTTATGGTACTGTTCTGGACTATTTGCTATATACTGATCATATTACAATCTCATAGAGATAAAACATTTGGAATGCCCGTACTTGCATTGCTGGCTAACCTTGCATGGGAATTTATCTATTCACTAGTATTTCCTGCTGTTAAACCTCAGGTATATGGATTGATGGTATGGCTATTTATTGATCTAATAATGTTCTATCAATTGATCAAGTATGGACCTGCAGAGTTCAATATCAATAAAAAATATTTTATGTTATTCATCTCAATATTACTAGCCATAGTATATGTTTTTGAATATTATACATACTTTTTCTTTCTCCAATTTGATCTATATTATCCAGGCTTCTATCTTGCTTTATTTTCAAATCTGATGATGTCTATTCTGTTCATCAGCATGTATGCAAGAAGAGGAGATATGAGGGGGCAGAGTATGGGTATCGCAG
>JAJRQD010000185.1 GCA_024280435.1 archaeon
ATAAGATCCAGTATAAATTATATAAGTATAAACGATGCAGCAGTTGAATTATTCGGAGGAAAAAGTAAGAAACATGTGCTGGAATATCTATCGTCGACAACTACCCAGACCCCAAAAAGCTACTTAATCTCTATGGTATATATCTATGAGACCACAACCATACATGATCGATTTATTAAGGTAAAAACACTTGATGGTGTATATAAAGAAGTATTAGCCAAATCAAGAGTATTCGGTACTGACAATAAGATACTTGTAACAACCATAATTGATACCTCAAATATACAGTACAAACCTATTGATATCTTTGAGAGAAATCTAAAGAAATTATTTGACGAAGTACCAATAGGCCTAGCTTTACACTCCAATAGATATCTGACAGACTGTAACTCCAGATTTATCAAGATGTTCGGATACAGTGATAAAAGTGAGGTAATTGGTTTACATGTAGATTTCTTTATTGCACCAAAATTCAGAAAGAGAGTGAAATACATGTATGAGGGGAGAATTACAGGAAAGAATTATATTCCATCCAAATACATTATAGATGCAATAAGAAAGGATAACAGTATATTCCCTGTGGAACTAAATTCAGTTGTGGTTGCAATAAAAGAGATGACCTTTAATTCAATCATGATAATCGATGATATATCTGAACGCATTGCAATGGAGAGAGATTATCAGAGTATACAATCACATCTGGCAAATTCTCATAAACTAGAGAGTCTTGGAGTTTTCTCAGGCGGGATTGCACATGATTTCAACAATATATTGCAGGTATTCTACGGATCACTTGATATATTAATAGAATCGAATGAACTATCTGAATACAATATTGATGTAGTAAAAGATATGAAAAGTACAGCTCAAACAGCACGTGAACTTATAGATCAGTTACTAACATATTCTGGAAAATCTGTGGTTAAACCAGAAATTATCAAACTTGACATGTTCAAACTTCATATGCAGACTTTACTGAAAGTTATGATCCCATCAAATATCACCATTGATTTTATATTTAATCAGATAGATAGCATTTATATTGATAAATCACAACTCACACAACTTATGATCAATCTGATTATGAATGCATCAGAAGCAATCAACAATGATTTTGGGCAGATCACAGTTCTAATGAGAGATGAATATATCAAAATAAATGAACTAGAAGGACATATTATTAGTTTGAATGATAATTTCGATGGTAATTACAATATACTTTCAGTATCAGACAATGGTACAGGTATTTCTAAAGAGAATATTAATAAAATAATAGATCCATTCTTCACCTCCAAACCTACTGGTAGAGGATTGGGCTTATCTGTTGTGCAGGGAATTGTAACACAGTATAATGGATTTATTGAGATAAAAACGAAAATTGATAAAGGAACTAGCTTCAACATATATCTTCCATCAATTTCTGATAACAAAAATGAGATAGAAGATACTAAAAAATTAGATGAACAATTATTATCCCCATCAGGAACAATTTTAATTGTGGATGATGAGGAAGTTGTCGTGAGAGTTTTGACAAGGATGTTGAGGAAACTGAATTTTAATGTGGTATCAGTTGACAATGGATTTGATGCCAAGGATAAAATACTTGAATTCCAAGATATATCCTGTGTTATTCTAGACCTTAATATGCCAGTAATTGATGGTATTGAAACATTTTATATGATAAACAAAATCAAACCAGAATTACCTGTGATCATATCCAGTGGCTATCTAGAGGATAAACTAGATGCAATAAAGGATAAAGTGGGATTTCTGCATAAACCATATGACATTGTTGCACTTATCAAGTTACTTCAATCATACTTCAACTAAAATAATTTCAATAAGTCCATATGATCAACAACTCAAATATCATTGAATTAGAGGGCATTAAAGAGCCTCAGGCGGGAATTGAACCCGCGACTTTTACATTACCAATGTAACGCTCTACCCCTGAGCTACTAAGGCTATATGTTGGTAGTGTTTTTTATTCAATTTTATTTGATAGAATATTAAAAACAGTCCTACAAATTACTTGAAAACTTTGGAGAATATAAAATTAATTTTAGTTTCATTAGAAATTTGTTTACTTTGGATTTTGGATTGTACAAGAAGACCTATTGTTTTAGGTTTTTGTATTTTTGTTGTAGCTCTCATTTGTACGTACAAATAATACCATGAGAGTGTATTGTTTCTGAGTTGTTCGATCATTTTGGTATTGTTCTTTTACTGATTTATATTCTAAGCAACTAAAAATTAATCAATCTTGTCGAAAAATTATTTATCTGATTAGATACAATAGATCTATAGTTTTTATTGTTATTCAAGGTTCATTGAGTTATTATACATATAATGAAATCATCGAAATATGAGTAAAATTTTAATTCCAATCAAAGAAGATCTTGGTATTGATAGTTTTCCGTCAGATTCTCTTGGTAAACCTGCAGTTTATTTTATTGTGGATTCTGAGACTAGAGAGATACAGACAATTCCTAACAGGAGTGATGAATTGGGAATACCCCCAATTAAATTTGTTGTGAAACAGGATGCAGATCTTGTATTCACCAAGGAAGCATGCAAATCAGCCCTTATACATATCAACAGGGCAAATAAAACACCTTATCGAGTTGGAGATGATAGTATCGCAACATTGCTTGATAAGTTTGGCAATGGCGAATTATCTGTATTAACAGAGGCTACACATTGAATATAATTAAGCTACCACATTCCATTTTCCATTTATTCGTTCTAATCTGATTGAATCACAGTTCTCAAGATAGTCTGGTGCATCATCCAATTTCAGGTACAGCTTTACCAAACTCTGTATACTGCCACCATGAGCAAAGATAGCAATTTTATCCCAATTTTTGCTATTCATCTCTTCAATAATTTTATCAAATGCAGTACCAACACGCTTGGCCAGATCATTCTTACTCTCCCCTTCATGCCCCCGGTAGTCAAAGTCATTACGATATTTTTGTACCATCTCTCTATGCCAATCATTATCTGATTCTCGACTGATGCCCTCGAGTTTGCCAATATTTACCTCTCTAAGATCATCTACAATTTTGAATTCATTCTCATCATGGGTTTTCAGTAATGCTAGTCTTGCAGTTTCTTTTGCTCTGTCTAGAGGTGATACAAATACCTGATCGAATTTATCAAGAATAGTGGATTGTAATCTGATTGCCTGTTCTCTGCCAAGCTCGGTTAAGGGTGCATTTCCAATTCCTTGGTATATATTTGCCAAGTTGGCTTCACTCTGTCCATGTCTTACAAGAAGTACCTGCATAATTTATCATGATGTAAATTCAAATATAAACTAGAAATTAAGTTTTTGGAATAAAGATTTATTTGATTTTTATTGTAAACTAGAAATTACTACTGACTACTCCACCTATAAGTTCAGATAGTACACCTGCAATAACTGCGATAATAAAAAATTTCATTCCGGATTTCAGCATAGAATCCTTGGCAAAGTATCCTTTGAGTATACCCATCACAAATAGTGCAGAGCCCGTTGAGATCAGTGCTGCAATATATGCGGTAGTTCCAGATGTGATTAAAAATGGAACTATTGGAAATAATGAGCCCAATACAAATGAAAAAAACATTACCACTGCGTTCTTGTATGGATTTTCATTTTCTATCCCAGGAAGATCAAGTACCATGCTTCTGAAATTCTGAAATAGGGTATCTTCCTTCTTTGATAGTAGTTGTACTACTTTGTATGAGGTGGGTTTATCCAGTCCTGCATCTTGTAATTCAACCATCAGGCTCTGCTGTGCAATATATGGTTCATTATCAAAATCACTCTTTGCATCCTTTATCTCTGCCACCAATAGATCTTTCTCAGCTTCTGCGGAGAGAAGAGATCCCGCAGCCATTGAAATTGCAGCTGCAATCGCTCCAGTGATACCAGTGACCACAACCACCTTGGGTTGATCACCAAATGCACCGAATACACCTGTGATTAATCCTAGAATACTTATCAGACCATCCTGTACTCCAAATACAAAATCCCTTGTCTGACCTTTTATCTCAATTCTTTTCTGCCTCTTTCTTACCTGCTCTAATTCTGACATAATACCCACCTAGTTTACCTTGAAATCAACAGGACACATTCTTCCTGATTGAATGGCATCAAATATTCTTATAGTCTCATTGACAGACCTGCCGATATTTCTAGAGGTTACCATCAGAAATTCAACCTTGAGATCCGGTGAGATGATGAAAGTTGCTCTCTTGGATCGGTTATCATCATCAAGAACACCTAGTTTCTTTGAAAGATTGAAATCAGTATCACTAAGCAGTGGATAGTTAAGATTTAATTCCTTGGCCCATGCATTGTGAGAAGCTATATCATCAACTGATACTCCAAATACCTGACCTCCTTTTTCCTCCAGTGAGTTTCTCTCCGATTCAAATGCTCTTGCCTCTGTGGGACAGATAAAGCTGAAATCTTCGGGATAGAAAAATAGAAAAGTCCATTTTCCTTTAAAATCATCCCTGGTATACTCCCTCTCCTTATCATTCAATGTACCCTGAATTTTAAATTCGGGGAAAAAATCTCCTTGTGTAATCATAATTTTTTATTTCAATTTTATTTTAATAAAGTAATTGCTGAGGATTATCCAATTCTCATAAATAATAAAATTTAGTGTAATAAAGATATGATTTACAAATATTATGACGAATATCAGCTATCAAAATATTATTAATTCATGGTAAATCTCAAATATAATTTAGGAATACAAGTATAGGTATGGTTTAATGTTTTAATTAAAAGTGTAAACATTATTTGAAAAAAATATATATTAATTTGATAACTTAATCAATTATTATTTAATTATTGATGATCAACCTCCCAATAGGCTATAATTGTAATTCAATTTAATACTGATATGCAAAACAGAGTAACTATTGAACAGGACCTACTAGATTCTGATGGAAAAATAACAGAGGAAGGCTATGCAACCAGATTATTATGGCGATATGATAGAACCAGAATAGAAGGAAATCGCTTGAGAATTAAAGAATGGGATTATTATTATATTTTAAATCATAATTATGGATTAACCATAACAATAGCAGATCTTGGCTACTCTGCATTTGCAGCAATTGCATGGTTGGATTTTGAGAAAAAGAATGTAGAACAATTTGACACAATAAAATTATTCTCAAGAATTGAATTTCCAGCTGATTCTAACTCTGGTGGGATATTGTACGAAGATAAAAAAATCAAACTAGAATTTGAGATGCTTGATGGACAGAGAGTACTTAGTATTGATTGTCCATCCTTTATGAATGGATTATCAGGTAAATTAACACTTGATGACAGAAATGAGGATACTATGGTGATAGCAACCTCATGGAGAGAGAACAGAAAGAAATTCTATTATAATCAGAAGATAAATTGCATGCCTACAAGTGGTGAAGTTATGATTGGAGATGAGATTTACAAATTTGAACCCAAGACTAGTTTTGGAGGACTTGATTGGGGCAGGGGAAATTGGACCTACAAGAACAGATGGTACTGGGCATCGGCATCTGATATTCATAATGGAAAAAGAATTGGTTGGAACCTTGGTTATGGTTTTACAGATAGAACACCTGCATCAGAGGATATGATATTCTATGATGGTAAATCGCATAAACTTGATAGAGTAAGCTGGAAATTCAATCCTGATAATTATATGGAACCATGGCATTTCACCAGTAATGATGGTCGATTTGAGATGAATTTTGAACCACTAGTTGATAGATCATCCAAAAAGAACCTATTAATTATAAAAACAGTACAACATCAAGTATTTGGATATTTCTCAGGATATATCATTCTAGATGATGGTACGAAAATTGATGTTGAAAATATAATTGGATTTGCAGAGGATGTGCTTAATCACTGGTGATTCACAGAATTTTTGTTAAAGTAGTGTTTGTGATTGCTAGTACAAGTACAAGAATAATGAATGTATAGAGTGCAATCACCATATTCCATCCAAGTTTTTTAATATTGATCCTCATATCACGCATAGTCTGTTTACTAATTGCCTGTTTAACTCCTCGAATACTTGGCTCTATCATCAATAGCAGAGCAATTGGTTCCAGATATCCCAGAACAAACATTGGAATGAAGGTTAACAGATAGAATATCCATACTAGCAGAGGGATATGATGAGCTATTTTCCCACGATAACAACCCACATTGATAACAATCACAAGAATTACCCCGGTATATATCCACCATATTGCCATCACATAAAGATAATGAGATCGATTAACAATGGGTGTGATAATTCCATAGATAATTGGGAATTGCAGACTAATTGCAAGAGTACCAAGTGTCATCTCAATATACGATTGTTTTCCAGTCTTCAGTGCAGCAATTGCCCATAAAGCCACAAGACCGGCAAGAATTGCAAAGAATATGAAAAGATAAGTTGTAAAATAATACACAAGTATTCCAATTGATATGACAAATAAGGAGATCATAGGAATGATACTGTATTCTTTGAATTTACTGCTGACAAATCCTTTGATATTCTCATAATTCAGAATTATCACAAAAGAGAATATGAATGAGTGAATTATTCCCCAATAGTTGATAGATGCCGAGTTAATTCCATCTAATACTCCAATTATTATTCCAAAAATCAGTGTTGAAGACCATATGGCAATTAATCCATGCTCAGACGGGAAAGTAAATCCAAATCTCATGTGTTACGGGATTACAGGGTGAATATAAAAATTGGGATAAATGGGTGAGACACGGTGAAATAATAAGTAGAATAATAAAATACACTTATTTATTCTCATAACTAGTTTCAAAAATTGTATTATTTTAAGATCTTATATCCCATTATAGTTGAATTATTGCAGATTATGAGGCTCATTCAGTCTGAACTCTTCAATACTCATTATATTTTTTTTTACAAATATACCAAAATAAGTAAGAAAATAACACTTGGCAAGGTAAAGACTAATGATTATTCACTGATATTATTACTTATGTCCGAAATTCCTAGAGAAGGATCAATAATGTACAATATAATGAATGGTAAAAAGGGTTTGAATAATGAGATCAAGAGATTCAGGTTCTGGAACAAATATTTTATAGTTCCCCTATACAGATTTAATGTATTGCCACTATTTTTTATTGGTAAGATATTCATATTACTAGAGACAGTGGGAAGGAAATCAGGATTGAAGAGGTATACTCCGATTGAATTCAGAATTAAAGATAATGATCTACTTGTATTCTCATCGAGAGGTAAGTATTCTGACTGGTATCGTAACATGAATGCCAATACAGATAAGGTAAGATATAAAAAAGGTTTCAGATGGTATGATACAAATATATCAGTGATAAAAGAATTTGATGAGAAATTGGCGATAATGAGATGGTATGTTATTAATTATCCAGCAGCTGCAAGAGCATTATTTGGGTGGGATAAGAAAAAAGATACTCTTGAGAATACAGATCTGGGTAATATGATCCGGTTTATCGAGATAGTCAAGCTCAAATGATCACATTGAATGGATTATGCTTGATATAGTCCTCATCAGTATTCCATGTATTACGATCTATATAGTTCTCATGATAGAAATAATATAGCAGAGTATTTGGTACATGTAATTGATTGACATTGAGCTCTGTTGGTACTGTATTCTGCCACAGGAATTTGGCAATCTCAGTTGATATAAGAGGAGAGGCAATAGTTTGAAGCACAAAATTATCCTGATCATAGTAAAAATTACTTAGTAGTGGTAATTTGTATGATTCAAAGAATTGTACCAACTCTTTGCCATTTAATTTTGAATGATTACTGAACTTCCCAAATATCACTTGCAGATTATTCAGCCCAAAGAATGATTCATCATACAAGAGTACACCCCTTTGGATCACATTCTGTTTCAACTTTGTTAGATATCTTGAGATTACTGATTTCGATAAATTATAGGTATCACTTAGGAATTGTAGTGGTACCTTGGCATTGATTGATAATTCTCGCAGTAGCTTTGCATCAATGTTAGACATTGTATATTTTTTAATAGTTACACCATTATTGTATGGTTTTTTATTTGATTGGAATTCATTCCACATATAATTAATGTAGTAATCATCTGTATCCTCATTTTGATTGTTCCATGAGCTACCAATATCGATTTTTTCAAAATCAGGATATGAATAGAAATTATTTGAACAGGATACAAATTTCACATTCTCCACTCCCAGATAGGAGCCAACCTCATTCAATGTTTTTCTCATGAGATCAAGGGTGTCTATGGGAACATCAAACTGTGCATATAGATTTACTGAGTTTTTGAATATATGACCCCTGTAATGAGTATATGGGTGCTCATCACAGTATGCAACTAATTTATCAAGAGATTGCACATTTGGTATTCTATCAAACAGAACATGCATTCTTATCAATCCTATACTGGATGGAGAATATGATGCAATCACCTCAGATCTTATTCTTTTTCCAAGTATATCATCTATCTGCTGATCTTTGCGTAGAAAACCATGCTCCTTCATATTCATTATTCTTAATTTTACAGTTGCAGGCGCTAATTTAACAATTTTACCAATACCATTGTATGTTTGAAAAGGATTGAGATAGAATTCATTGAATATTCGTCTATCCTTGTCATCTAGAATATATTTCATAATCCCCATGCCCGATTTATTAGGATGATATATCAGTTTCGATGCTTCCAGTTCCAGAGACTCCTCCTGGAGGATCGAATGTGACTGTATCAATAACCTCAGTTGGACCACCATTCATTAATAGCACAATAACATCGATGGTGTAATCTCCTGCTTCAAGAGCATAATTATAGAATGTAGTTGTGAATACCAGATGGTTCAATCTTGTATTCACTCCAAGAGCCTCATTTACCTGGAAACCAGAAGGTAGTGTGAGATAGAGATAATAATCAAACTGGAACCTGTTTGAACAGTACAGATCAACAGTCACCACACCCTGAACATCATCAAAATCACCATCAAGATCAATATCGTCATAATATGCTCTTGTTATTTCTATGGTGACATAAGCTCCATTATCACAAGCATCTGTACTGCTTGCAAATATTGGTGCTGCATTTGTTGGTACCATATTAAGCAATAATATTGAGAATACAACAAATAATATTTTATTTTTAGTAGCGAAAGAATTAGCGTATTTCATCCATATGTAATTTTTTAAAATTAATATATAAACTTACTGTGTATATTTTCGCGATCTATATTAATATGCCAAATGAATAATGCAACTTTTCACATATCGAACAATTGGTTCTAGAATCGCAATTTTTGAGTTGGAAACGGAGATTGATTGAAATTATTTCAACAAGATTTATATAATCACTTTAAATTATTACAATAACTGCTTTTTTCTTCCGAAAAGCGTAGTTATGATCCATAAGGATCAAACCAAAAAAAAAGTTGATCAAAATGAACAAAAAAGGATTATTTATGATTTCAATTATGGTGTTTGCATTGCTTCCAATGGCAATATCAGCATCACAAGAGGATCAAATGACCATATTCATTGGTAAACCAGGATCAGGTGGTTCAACAGAGCCACAGGTGACTCCCTGGGGAATAACAAGAATTAATGCAATAGATGCTGCTGCAACAGTAAATGGTGGAGCAGGTATCAATGTTGCAGTACTTGATACAGGTCTTGATATCACACATGAGGATCTTCAGGGTCTGAATGTCGTGTGGGGTTACTCATACTACTCTGGAAATAGAGAGATTTCCGGTGGAGAATGTACCCCTGATAACTGGAAACTATGTGATGATGGTCAGGGACATGGAACACATGTAACCGGTACCATTGCCGCACAGGACAACACAATCGGTGTTATAGGTGTTGCAACCAATGTGAATATCTATACAATCAAAGTGTTATCTGACAGAGGATCTGGTTCTTACAGTGCAATTTCAAATGGAATTATTGTTGCAACCAACGGTCCAGATGGTGTTGTTGGAACAGCAGATGATGCACAGGTTATCTCAATGTCTCTTGGTGGATCATCAGGAACAACAGAACTTGAGAATGCAGTTAATTATGCCATAAATAATGGAGTAATTCTCGTTGCAGCCACAGGTAATGATGGTGCAGATACACCCAGTTATCCAGCAGCCTACCCAGGTGTCATGAAAGTTGGTGCTATGGATGTTGATAACAACATTGCATCTTTCTCCAATCGTGGAGAGGATATTTTTGCACCTGGAGTTGATGTACTATCAACCACTGGTGGTGGATACGAATCATGGTCTGGAACTTCCATGGCCACACCTCATGTGGCAGCAGTAGTTGCTCTCGCATGGGCAGCACATCCCACATATTCATGGTCTCAGATCATGAACCTAGTAATAGCTTCTGGAGATTCATATAATATGGTGGATGCTCTGGCAGTAGTCTGATCTTAAAATACCAATGAATATCAAATAAATAAGCTATAAACATAAAAAATAATAAATCAATAACGAGTTTTTAACATATATCAAGAGTAATAATTGTTTTAGAATTTAATTTTATTTCATTCAAAATATATAATAAATGTCTAAAATAGCCAAACAATACTAAAATTTAGCATATTTAATATATATTATTTCGGAATTATGAATTCATACCGGAATTAGTATCCTTGTAAAGTTGTTAATATCCACATAATTAATCACAATTATTAACTAAAACAAAGATTTAAAAAATAAAACCAATATGTGGCTTAGGTGATAAAAAATAAATATATTCCAACAATGGTTTGATGTTCCAGAGACTATGCTAAGAGCATTTAGTGAATTTGGAATCACTGTACACTGGATCATACTGCAATATTCAATAGGTATATGGACCATCGCAGTTACGCTTGAGATACTTGCAAGAGTAAAAAAACAGGAAAACTACCTGAAGATGGCAAGATCACTCTCCAAGGTTGCTATAATAATATTTGCAGTTGGTGCGGCAACAGGTACTATGGCAGAATTCGGCTTACTACTCTTCTGGCCAGGCTTTCTTGAATTAGTGGGCATCTTTTTCTTTGCACCCCTCTATATTGAGGTATTCGCATTCTTTGCAGAGGTGATATTCGTCTATCTATATCACTATACATGGAAAAAAGTCGGTCCGAAATTCCATATTTTCCTCGGTGTGATGGCAGTAGGTGGGTTGATACTATCTGGGCTTATGATTGTATCTGCCAACACTCTGATGTCCTTTCCACCCGGAATTCAGGAGACATATAATCCCACCACCGGTGAGTATCAATCCCCATCCTATATCTACACAGCCCCAAATGGTACTGAAATACCTTTGAACTCAACACAGATACAGAATATGATTGAGAGTGATCCCGAGCAATACAATGAATTGCTAGAGGCGACGGTGATGAAAGAAGGTGTAATTGGGATAGTATTCAAAACGCCCGGTGCGATAACCTCGTTCATGCATGCAATTGTTGCAGCGATACTGACAAGCATATTCACACTCATTGGTGTATATGCACATAGAATAAAAAGAGTAAAGGAAGAGAAGAAAGAGTACTATCGTGATGGAATGAAAATACTTGTGATACTTGGAATTATTTACTCCACAATACAGGGTATTATCGGTCATTTCATGGCTGACGAGGTGGCAAGATTCAATCCTGAGAAACTGGCTGCAATGGAGGGCACATGTACTGTCTGTGGAATAATCACTATTTCAGACATACCGATACTTGGCCCAATAACAGAGGCAACTGTTAAATTCCTTGCATATGGATCAATAGATGCATTCTTCCCATCATATATGGACATTCCAGAGGAGTATCGTCCACCACTGATCATCCATTATATTTACTACACAAAAATTGGTATGATGATGTCATTATTTGCCAGCCTACTATTGATTGCATACTTTTTATTCTACAAAAAACAGGATACACCTGAATGGGTAAGAAAGGGAATGCTTGGCTATCCAGTATCAATACAGGTTGTATCAATTTTCGGATGGATGACCCGTGAGATCGGAAGAAAGCCTTGGACTATTTTCGGTGTGCTCACAGTGGAGGATGCTGCCAGAGATGGTCCGGTATCAACGGGTATAATCATTCTACTAACGGTTTATATCCTGGTGATCAGCTTTGGACTGTGGTTCATAGTCTGGTTCCTCAACAGATTATCATCTGATGAATTATTGGATGAGATCGAGGAAGAGGACATGAAAATAGCTGACACTGAGAAATCAGATAAGTCAATAGAGGAGGAAAATACCTGATGGTAGCAGCTGATTTTGGAGTAATGGCACTGATACTTGCAACATTCTCAATGCACGTGGTGATGTTTGGAATTGAGGTAATCCTATCACTTGTCGTACTTGGTCTATTGATCTACAATAGAAAAACAGGTGATGAGAATGCATTGAAAGTGGCTTATGATTATATGCTGTATATATCAATGACATATGCATCAGCTCATTTCTTCTTGACTGCAACCACTGTATTTACCCTGACATTCTATCCCACATTCCTAATCCTTACAGGACAGGCATTATTCTATCCATTACTATGGATTTTTGTTGCCTTACTGTTCAGATTGGCATTGATTGCATGGCTATACTACGGTTGGTTTGACTTTGATGCAACAAAAAGGCTTGTATTCTCGATACTTTTCTCACTGGCAGGAGTGGTCTGGATATATCTGTATATGACACTGCTTGCATTCATGAATACACCAGATGGCCTGGTATCTACTGATCCCATGGTTATTGATAATGTGAGATTATTTTTGAATCCCACAATACTACCATTACTTCTAACAGTTGTATTTGGAGCAGGTGCGGTTACATTATTCATTCTTGTATTCATATACACAGGCAAGCTTAAAAAAGAGGAGAACGAATTCTACAGTAAATTGAATGTGATATATCTGAAAGTTGGATATTATCTGTTCTTATTGTTCATACCATCCTTGTTAGCATATATTTTCTCATTGAGAACACACAGTGAGCATAAATTCAAGAATATGGTAGGTTGGGTATTTGCTCAGGATGCACCAACAGTTGATTTTGGATGGATGTTCTTCATCATACTACTATTAGTAGTTGTTGCTCTCGCAGTCACATCCATACTGGTATTCAAATATGCCAAAGAAGGCTTGGATCTGAATGATAAAGTACAATATTACATGCTTATGATACTTGGTCCTGTTTCTGCCATAATATTTGAGATGGTATTTCTACTCAATCTGATCAGCCAGAATCCATATCTGATAGTTGCACCAGAATTGGCAGCTGATGTACCAGCAATCGTGACCACAACAGCAGTGAATGACATAGCCAATGTGACAGATGTGACGTCACTTGCAATTTTCGCCATGACACCGCTATTCCTTGCATTTCTATCTCTGATGTATTTTATATTCTCTGGCAGAGCACATGCAAAAGAGGATCCAAATTTCAAATCTGCAGCACAGCTATAAGTTAATTAAACAAGTAAAAAACTTGAACAATTATAAAACTCATAATATTTCATTTAATCTAACACTGTATAGTTTTTTTCCTTGAATACATAATATTACTCAGTGAATATGTGCAGTGCTTGAATATAATATTCAGAACTAATATATGTGTTTAGAAATATATAAATTATTTCAGAAATGATTTGAATTGAATTTTAATCTCTAACTGCTCCAGTGCAACTTCCACTGCATCTGCCATTCTTGGTTTCTTCTTAACAAGATCCTCAAAGAATTTCTTCATATCATCAATGTGCTTATCACCAGCGGAGATCACAGATAATACTGCACCCTGATACATGAAATTATTGAGTGCTTCAAAGGAATCTAGATTGGCAATATACCAGAGCCATATATCATCTTTGATCAATTCATTCCTTGCCAGGCCTGCAATCACAAATCCACGATTTCTACTTGGAACCTCTGTGAAAACCATATCTTTTACTTTCTCAAGTAATTCCTTGTCTGAGAAATTAGTCATTGCCATCATTGTATTCATGAATTCTGATTCACTCACAGGATTGTTGAATTGTTCTGTGAACCATTCAAAATCATTCAGCTTATTGGCAGCAATCGACAACACAGTAGATCTGAGATCTGCACTTATCAATTCTCCATTTTTTAATCTAGTAAACTGCTCAAGAGCAAATTTACTTGCATTTTCAGAGCCAAGTTTTACCGATGCATTAAGTAAGGTACCTCTGATGATAGAGATACCAAGATCCTCACCGGATACAGGTTCATATCCAATCTTATCAAATACCCCATCTAGAAATTCAATACTTCTCTTAGTAATCTCATCTTTTTTGGTAGCATCCTCGGTTAAACTGTGTATTTCCAACAGATGAGCTGCAATATTGATAAATGGCATATGAGAATCATCATCCTTATAGTACTTGAGAAAATCAAGATAGAACTCTGATGAGATCAGACCTGCCTTTAGCAGTACAAATAGATCATCCTCTATATTTACACGATCAATAGGTCCAATGGATTTATTGGCAATTAATTCACCAAGTAATTTGTAATCATCTACTGGATAGTGTACTCTGTAAAATCCAGTCAAATCAATATTTATCTTGTAAGCATCAAATTCACCCAGATCGAATTTGTCTTCCTTCTTCTCAAGAATTAATCTTTTTATCCCAATTTCAGCACCACCTTTGAATAAACGGATTGTTATAGGAATATTCCATATATAACTATCCTTATTAGCTAGATATGTGAATCTCTTCTGAGATATGGTTAATTCATGATTATCCCGTTTCACTGTGATCAACGGCAATCCTTTCTGCAATACAAATGATTCCATTATTTTACTCACAGGTTTACCAGTTGTTTCTTCCAAGCTAAGCCATAATTGATCACTGATTGTTGACTGATATGCATATTTTTTGAAATAAGCACGAAGACCATCACGAAATGCATCTTTTCCAAGATAAGCCTGTATCTGACGAAGAATGGAACCACCTTTTGAATAGAGTATAGGAACTGTCTTTGCAGTGAATGAGATCTCACCATCTCCAGCAATCTCAATTGGAGATGTTGATACCATACTATCCCAATCCATCACACCCATTGTTGAGCGTGTTCTTCTTGCCATATTGGTTGATTGAACAAAGAATTCAAAGGTCTTCCTATCAGGCTTTAACTGATCCACCACCTCATTACCGAAGAAAGTAGCGAATGATTCGTTTAACCAGAGATACTTCCATGTGGCAGGGGAGACCAGATTACCAAACCACTGATGAACAATTTCATGGCTCACGACTCCAAGTATCCCGTTCATTTGTGCCTGTGATGTGATACCATCATAGTAGAGCAAAGCATTCTCACGGTATAGAATCGCACCCCAGTTCTCCATTGCACCAGCTGCGAATGCAGGTGTTGCGATCTGATCAAGTTTTGGAAGTGGATATGGAGCATCAAAATAATCCTCAAGAAATTCCACTACCTGCACACCAAAATCAAGTGAGAATTTACCATTTTTCTCTGCCTTATCACCATGTGCGATTACTCTGAAATTTCTTCCTCGACTCTCTGTTTCTATATAGCTGAAATCACCTACTCCAAAAAATAGTAGGTATGATGACATTTTTGGCGTTTGTTCAAATACAACCAGTTTCTTACCATTAACATCCGTTTCATTCTTGATTGGCATATTAGAAATTGTGAACAGATCTTTCTCCACCAGAAATTCTATATCATAGCTAGCTTTTATTCCCGGAACATCAAAACATGGGAATGCACGTCTTGCATCATTTGCCTGGAATTGTGTGACCGCTGCATATTTTTCTACACCATCAATTGAGAATTTACTTCTATAGAAGCCGGCAAGTTTCTCATTATGCTCACCTTTGTATGTGAATTTTAATTGTAGTTCAGTTGATTTATTATCAGGTAATTCAATAGTGATTTCTTGTTTACTCTCATCAAGTTTGTAAGACTTTACATCCTCAAATCCGTTACCAAAATCCACTTCTATTTTTTGATATGTCAACTCGAATGAATTCATCACCACAGTAGTTGTGGGTTCGTCAGATGTTAGTTTTACCTCAACTATCCCATCAAAAATGAATGTATCCAGATTTGGCTCTAGATGTATTCTGAAATGCTTCGGAGCTATATTCATTAAACGAGTTATTGAGGATGTATATTTAAGAAAAAGGAATAAAGCAATAGTATTGTTAACTTAATCCAAGTTTTTTTAACTAATTTTACCACTTATCAATTTGAAAAGATTGAATTTATGAGAGTATATTTTCCAGAAACCTGTTTTGATCAATAATAAAGCGAGTATGCTTACCTTCACCCAATACTTCACCACCATAGGTGACTGAAACATCAAAAGTGAGTTTTTTTCTATCAATATCGGCCAATACAGCTTTTGCTTTGACTTTCTTTCCAATTGCGATTGCCTTTTTATGTGCAATATCCAGATGTGTCCCGACAGTTGAATAAGGCTCATTCAATACACTCTCCATCAGATCTCTTGCCACAATCTCCATGAATAGGATCATTGATGGTGTGGAAAGTACTGAGACAGTACCGGAACCCAAATGAGCAGCTGAATGCTCAGGTAGTACCTCAAATTCCATAGTAAGTTCAATACCAACATTGTAATTGTTCATAAATAATTGATCTATCTTGATTTTAAAAATAGAACTCATAGAATATAGAATATCCCATAATTTTCCAATATTAGTTGAGTATATTCAGTGGTTGATCAAGTACATATTCTTCTGAAATATTCCATTTTTCCCGCTCATCATAATTTTTGTGATAGAAATAATAAGACATGAAATTTGCAGTATCCATCTGATAAGAATAGAAACTTGATGGTTCTGAAAGCGTCCAAAGGACTCGTTTGAAATCTATTGAGTGTATTGAGCTACCAACAAGGTATATATTGAAATTAAGCATGTTATCCCTTGCCATTCTGATTGTTATTGGTAGAGATTTTGATTTAATAAAATTAGCAACTTTATTCATACTTTTTTCATCTGTAAATTTTCCTATTATTGTGGAGAAAGCATTCATACCAAAAACTTCTCTATCATACAATAGCATTCCACCATCTATAACATTATCTTTAAGATTTTTAACTCTTCTTGATATAGTTGATTTATTCACACCATGATATTTTGCTAGATTTGTTATTGCAACCTTACCATTGATAGTCATCTCTCTAAGTAACTTAGCATCCAGATTACTCATATTATATACTTGAACCCCATTACTGCTTATTTCATTTTCACTAGCTTTGTTAAATTCATGCTCAATAATAGATTTAATTCTCCTCTCACTCTTCCAACCACCATTTAATGGATCAAATTTAAGAAGATTTGGAGTACCTTCTGTAGAATTTGTCTCTGTTAGCATTGTATAATTTATTCCCAATTTTTGAGATAATGTTTCATAAACTGTAGACATCAGATTATTTATGTCTTCGGGAATATCAAATTGAGTATACAATGCGAGACCATGACCGTAGATATCTGATCTGAAATGGGTATATGGATGTTCATCACAGAATTTTTTCAATAGTTCAAAACTATGTGCAGAGTTTATATTCTGAAAGATAACATGTTGTCTTGTTAATCCTATTTTTTGGGGTTTATACCTTACTTCCACCTCGGTTACCACACGTTCCGCCAGAAAAACTTCATCCTTGATCACTGTATCTGATTTAATCAGATCTGAATTCTTCATTCGATTGATTCTTTCCTTGACCGCAGTTGGAGATAATCCCGTATCTTTGGATAACTCTGAATATGTGGCAAATGGATTCTGATATAAACAATTGAATATTTTGAAATCTTTGATATCTAATTCCCATTTCCTCATAAGTAACAATTCCTGCTAAAAACAGATGTATATTAATTATATTAACTCCAACTCAAACTGAATTTTGGATCTGAATTTGAACCACCTGGTGGATCAAAAATTAATTGATCATGAACTAATGCAGTTCCACCTGTTTTCATGATTACATATACATTTACTGTATAATCACCTGATTCCAATGCATGATCAAAGAAATCATTGTGAAAAGTCAGAGTGTTCAATCTGGTGGTTACCCTGTATCCATATGTGAATGTTGTACCGCTTGGCAAGATAAGCTCGATATAGTAGTCAAAATTAGCTCGATTGGTACAAAGTATTCTGAATGTGGTTTCTATATAGACATCATCCTCATACCCATCTGCATCCACATCAGCATAGTATCCCTGTGTGATAGATAGCTGTAATTGTGGTTTATCACATGAATCAGCATACATATAATCAGAAGATACACCACTTGCATTGTACGAGCTAAATAACAGTACAACACTTATCAGTAATAATCGGAATAAACCTTTTTTCATTATCTGAAACTCAATACATATATTACTTAAACTTTTTGTATGAATATTGCACAGTAAGATTATCGAATAATATATAAATCCAGTATTTGGAGCTCAAATGACACCATTTATCTCACATCACAAGTCATTATATGGTATTTCATTGCGAAAATCCAACACACAGAGCGAATTAACCTCTATAAATATTAAATATTATATCGATTATTTATAGGATATGTAAGCATACAAATTTCATAAATATACCCGAATTTTATTTATATCAGTAATTATTTACTGATTCATGGCAAATTTTGATATTAACATTGCAAGAGAAGC
>JAJRQD010000186.1 GCA_024280435.1 archaeon
GAATGGCGATCTACGTGAGATATTCTACAATTTTCTTGACAGAGTAGGTGTGGATAGAAAGAAAATTAAGGTAAAAGGACACTGGATTCCATATGGTAGAGCTAAAAAAACAATTGGTAAATCAAATTATTTTCTAGTTGGAGATGCAGCAGGCTTTGCAGATCCACTGTTTGGAGAGGGGATCTATTATGGTATTCTGAGTGGTAAATTACTAGCTCATGCAGTGAATGAGAATACAATCGATGGGAATATAGATAACATCATGAATATACAGACAAGATACAAAAAACTATCTAGAATTATCAGAAAGGAATTATTCTATGCATGGATAATTCGTAATTTTTTGTTCAGAAGATTTTTCATGCGACTCACTATGAAATCATTGAGAAAAAGTGATGAATTTGCAGAGTATACCATGGGTCTTGTCAGTGGAGCAGTATCTTTCAGACAATTCTGGTACAGATCTCTTCGTGTTATTCCAAAGGTTATCTACAATTTAATATTTTGATCTAGCTGAAATATATTCTGATTTAGCCGAAATTATCCGATTGTACTTTCAAGATTCAAAGTATAAAATTCAGTTATAATTACGAATTGTGTCAAAGTTAATCAACATTAATAATTTAGTCAATTTTATTTTGCTGATACTATCTTTGAAATTCTCAAGCAGTTCCAATCCCCTGTCTCTGATCCGAATTGTCTCATCAATTACCTTATCAACTGCTCCAGATCTTACAAGTATGGACCTGATCACCTCTATATCCTCATCTTTTTTATTCAGATAAAATGATCTCAATATCCGGTTATCATCTTCAGTTGCCATTTCCATAGCATATATGGTTATCAGAGATTGGAAGCGGTTTTCAATATCTGAATTTGGTAATTTACCAAGATCATTGATAGATCCGACAATTCCCAATACATCATCTCTTAACTGATATGCATCTCCATAACATTTACCAAATTCAGATGCAATATCAACCATTTTATCATCATCTGTTGCAAGAAGTGCACTTGATTTTGTTGATGCCTCAAATAAGGATGTGGTTTTACGATATAATATATCCATGAAATGTTCTTTACTCAGTATATTATTTGATAACAAATCCTTGGACATGAACAGTGCAGATGATAATGCAGAGCCAGCTCTACCAATCTCTCTCACAATTCTACTGTTTTCAGTACGTGTAGCAAGATCAAATACAAATGCAGATAAATTATAAGCACCTGATAGTGCAGCAAAAGTACCAAACTTCACATAGAAAGATTCTTCTCCACGTCTCATGGTATCCTTATCAAATATATCATCAACTATCAATGATGCATTGTGTGAGATCTCAATTGCAGCACATAATGATTTCAATTTATCATTATCCCTGTCCTCACCCATTAACATACGATAAATGTACACTGCCATCAAAGGTCTTAATTTCTTACCCTTGTTTGCAAACAGTGGCAATATCATTTTCTGCATAATAGAATTCTTGTACTCCTCTTGGATTACTGAACTTATCCAATTATACACAAGATCCCTTTCTTTTGAGAATATATCTATTGATTGTTCCACTGTTATCTAAAAATCTTACCTATTTCTTGTTTTATAATATTTTACATACATTCATAGACAATAATTATTTAATTTCTGCAATAAAAATGATTTAAATAGTGTTACATTCATATTTTTGTAACTAGTTCTATGAAGATATAATATAATGTATCAAATTCTTACAGAAGATAGGTAATCAATGTTTATCTTTATATGATAATATAATTCATTTGCATTTAGAATGACAAGAAAGATAAAAGTAGCCATCGCAGGTCTTGGATCTTGTGCATCTGCAATAATTCAAGGGTTAACCTATTATAAGGATGCAAAAGATGATGATCATATCCCAGGCTTGATGCATGTACGTTTTGGGCCATACCACGTATCAGATCTCGAGATAGTGGCAGCATTTGATATTAACACCAATAAAATAGGAAAGGATGTTTCAGAGGCAATATTTGCCCCACCAAATGCAGTTAAACCATTTGCAGATGTCCCACATCTTGGTGTTACAGTGCTTCCAGGTCCTATATCGGATGGAGTGGCAGATCACATGCGAGAGGCATTTTTCTGCTATGAGAATGAAGACGATGCAGTAGATGTTGCACACATCCTCAAAGAAACTGGAGCGGAAGTACTTGTCAATTTCCTACCGGTAGGATCTGAGAATGCAACCAAGATCTATGCACAGGCAGCACTTGATGCAGGTGTTGCTTTTGCCAATGGTATCCCATCATTTATAGTGTCAGATCCAGAGTGGTCACAGAAATTCACAGATGCAGGAATACCAGCAGCAGGAGATGATATCAAATCACAACTTGGTGCCACAATCCTACACAGAGTATTGATGCAGTTGATGTATGATAGAGGTATTGATGTGAAAGATAGTTATCAATTGAATATAGGTGGCAATACTGATTTCTTGAATATGAAAAAAGAAGCAAGACTCACTACAAAAAGAGTATCAAAAACAGAGGCAGTAACTTCAGTACTTCCATATTCAGTACCAACCAGAATTGGACCATCTGATTATGTAGGCTTCCTTGAGGATAACAAAATATGTTACATAAATGCCAATGGATCAAATTTTGGTGATCACCCAATTGATATACAGATCAAACTATCAGTACAGGATAGCCCCAACTCAGCAGGTGTAATGATTGATGTCATCAGAGCATTAGCAATTGCACAGGATAGAAAGATTGGAGGTCCTCTGATCTCTATGTCCTCATATGCATTCAAACACCCCCCAACACAGATTGAGGAGCAAAAAAGTAAGCAACAGGTCGAGGACTACATTGCTGGTAAAATAGATAGGTGAACAAAATGAGTGAGAATAAAGTAAAAATAGCAATAGTTGGGGTTGGAAACCTGAGCTCTGCATTAGTACAATCAATTGAATATTATCGTCATAACAGTGCTGATGATCTGATGCACCCCAGAATAGGTGGATTCGATATCTCAGATATTGAGGTGGTCGCAGCATATGATATTGATGAGAGAAAAGTAGGAAAAGATCTGGCAGAGGCAATATTTGCCAAGCCCAATAATAAACACAAAGTTATAGATGTACCAACAACAGGTGTCATTGTAGAGAAAGCACCTGTACTTGATGGTGTATCATCATACTCCGCAGCAGAGGTAATTATATCAGATGCAACAGAGGTAAACATGATAGAATCTATCAAAAAATCAGGAGCAGAATTAATGGTCATCAACGTACCATCTGGTTCTGATGAATTGGTAACACACTGTGCAAATGTAGCACTTGAGGCAGAAGTTGGTGTAATAAACTCAACACCTGCACCACTGGTAAGAAACACAGAGCTTGTTAGAAAATTCAAAGATAAGAGACTTCCAATGTTTGGCGATGATCTTCAATCCCAGACAGGAGGAACTGTATTCCACAAAGGACTACTAGAAGTGCTCAATGAACAGGGTGTGAAATTGATTGATACCTACTCATTAGATGTAAGTGGAGGTCTTGAGGGGCTAAACACTCTTGATTACGAGAGAAGATCCAAGAAAAGAGGTTCTAAAGAAGAGAGTTTGAAGAGAACATTACCCTATGATGTGAATATCGCATCTGGTACAACAGATTATCTGGATTTCCTTGGAAGTACAAGACTTGGTCACTGGTGGATCTATGGAAAAGGCTTCATGGGACATAACATCAAGATAGATATCAGAATGGAGACTGACGATGGTTCATCTGGTGCGGCATCACTTGTTGATATTATCAGAGCAGGTAAGATGGCACTTGGACGTGGAGTATCCGGTCCTGTATTTTCAGTATGCTCACATGGATTCAAAATACCACCAGAATATCACTCAAGGCTTGATTCATTGAAAGGATTCAAAGAATTCATCACTGCTAAAAGAGATGCATAATTGATAAAATTTAAATCACAGATCATTTATATTTCTTAACAAAAAAATAATGAATTTAGGAGAGAAGAAATATCAGAATATATGGAAATGATTGACTTAATTCTATCATACCAGGTGTATTAATAATGACAACCTAGTAGTTGAAAATAAATAGAACTAGTACCCATATCAATTGAGTAATTTGAGACTATAATTCATAGCGCCATATTTTAGTGATGTCATAAATTGGGAATTATTACTCAGTAAATCACTACGATACCAATCATTTCCATAATAACAGCCTCTATAAACAGGAATAAACCAAGAATTGTGAATGACAGGCTAGATTTCAGTGCACGGTTAACCATTGCCCGAGATATTGGCTCTCCAATCTTCAGCTTTTCCCTAAGTTTAGATACTGTAATTGATGCTTTGAAAGAACCACCTATACTTGCATAGATGAATAACAATGATGCCTCTATATATACTACAAATACTATTGGAAAGGTAATCGTTGCAAGTATCCATAACAAGAAAAATACAATATAATTCATGATCTGTATACCTATTGAGATAAAGAATAATTTAGATACCAAAGATGCTAATAATCTAGATGTGGAATAATTAAACTCAGATAACAGATCTGATTCTTTGATTTCTCCTATTTCTGAGATACTACTCATAAATGAACTTTATAGCAAACAATATTAAACAATTACATTAAATAATCTCTTAATTCAAAGAAATTCATAAAATAATACTAATTTCTATTGAATTAAATCAGAAATACATGAGCGTGAAGGGATTCGAACCCTCGACCGATGGATAACTCCAGCACATCTAGTGTACGTTAAGAGTCCATTGCTCTACCAAGCTGAGCTACACGCCCTAATATCAAAACTCCATGAAATCATACCGGCAGGTATAGACTTTGGAATGCCACATATCATTGTAAACATGAAGTAAAATAACCTTTTTGTTACTTGACCTAGATATTTTTCAATTATAGAGTTATCTTAAATAATAATTCTACATAAAACCTCCTGTTCATATATAATTTCCTCCTTACACATAATGTCTTTGATTTAAATATAATTAGATTATGTAATATCCTTAGTTTACTTATAATATCCTTGGTATACATATAACTATTGAATCTACTATAATTAGAAATTCAATCTTCTGAACTTATAATTTTAGATCGAGCAAATTCATAAATCAGTTTTATTTATCAAATAAAAAAAAGATTACAATTTTTATACACCTCGTACAGATTAATTAATAACTATTATATCAGTCTCATAATTTGTTAGTACTATGAGTGAAATATTACTAGATGTACAAGATCTCAAACTTGTATTTGATACCGAAGCTGGAGAGGTGGAGGCTCTTGATGGAGTTTCATTTGATATAAGAAAAAATGAGAGTGTAGCTATTGTTGGTGAGAGTGGCTGTGGTAAGACAGTAACTTCAAGGGCAATACTAAGAATCATGCCAGATAATGGTCGTATAACAGGTGGTAAGGTCATATACAGAGGACATGATCTATTAGACTTCAATGAGAACCAGATGAGAAAAGTTCGTGGCAATCATGTAGCGCTTATTTTTCAGGATCCAATGAGTTCTCTTAATCCTGTATTCAAAATTTCAGATCAGATGATTGATGTCATTGCACTTCATCGCGATTGTTCCCCAGAGGAGGCAAGAGAGATTGCATTGGATCAGATGAAAGCTGTTGGAATTCCAGATCCTGAAGCTAGAATTGATGATTATCCACATCAGTTCAGTGGAGGTATGCGACAAAGAATACTCATTGCACGTGCATTTGCATTACAACCAGCATTACTGATTGCAGACGAGCCAACAACCGCTCTTGATGTTACAATCCAGGCACAGGTACTCGAAATTATCAGAACTATGAAAGAGAAGACTGGACAATCACTCATGCTTATCACCCATAATCTAGGCGTTGTCTCTGAGATCACCGAACGAGTACATATTTTCTATGGTGGGCAGGTTGTAGAATCAGGTCCAACATCGGAGATATTCAACGATCCTCGTCACCCATACACTAAATTATTGCTTCTTTCTGTTCCAAGCTTGGAAGAGACCAGAGAGAAATTAACTGTGATCAAAGGTAATGTACCACAGCTTATCAATCCCCCACAGGGTTGCAGATTTCATCCACGCTGTGACTTTGTAACAGAGCTCTGTAGTGAGGAGAAACCAGGTAAAACTGTGATCGGTAAGGATAGATCAGTTGCATGTCATCACGTTAATACAATAGATCTATCGGTATATGATCAATAATTCATTATTGTGAACCACTGAAGGTGGAGACTTCTTGTTAGTAAGTTAAAAATAATATCTATGTTGTCATTATTAATGATTTTATTTAGTATCTTACAATCAATATTTGTTCAAATATTATTATTGTGAATAATATCTTTTTTTAATGTTCTAAAATTACTTGAGTCATGTCAAAAGATATTTCGAATAGAATTCCTTATTTAGTGACTATTATCAGCTTTCTATTAGCAATTCTATTGCCTACATTTACTGCCAAAACTTATGATCTAGGTATAAATGGAGAAGTAATTACTAAAAGTTCAGAGCCACTTACGATATTCTCAAGAGGGTTTTTGCAAAATATGGGATTAATATCACTTGTTTTCCTTATATTTGGGATAATATTCACAGTATTTGCAATGATTAAAGGTGAGAGAAAAAGATTATTCATCCGTTTGTCAATCCTATCAGCAATTAGTTCCATTCTGGCAGTAGATATATACAGACAGAAATTAATAGATGATTCATATGCAGCACATACCAATTATGCAAATATTATTCCATTCTCTTTTGGATTCTATTTTCAATGGATAGCCATACTATTCCTGTTCATTGCATTGAGACTACCTGATTTTGAAAGTAATGAAGAGTTCAAAGAATATGTAAAAGAAATATCTAAATCTAAATCTAAGAATATCATAAATTCTACCACAACAGTATATATTGCTATTCACATACTCTCATTAATCGCAATGTATATCTCCTACGGTGCATATTTTGGTTTTGGAAAAGTACTGGAAGCACCTGCATATTATCAAAAAGCGATGTTAACTTATGGATTGAATTATGATGAGACTATTCCTGAATTCTGGAATTATATTGCAATATTCACAGCTCCCATGATTGTTATCTTACTTGGTGTCTCACTATTTACTCTGAGAACAAGTGGATTTGCACCTAATGGTCCAGATATAAAAAATACCGCTCCAGAGACTTCATTATATCTTGGTGAGGGCAGGGATTTTGATATTTGGGGCTATTTTAGCATGGATATTCCATTTGCGGAAAAATATGCATTTAATTTCAAATTGAATTTCTTCTACTTTTTCATAATAATATTACCATTGCTAATAGGACCAATTATCGCAGGATTGTATAATTATTACAAGTTGAATAAGGCCAGTAGTGGATTTAAACAGCATATGACAATTGTCGCAGTGTCTGCTTTTATTTTCAGTATAATCTTTTCAAATCTGTCAGCACCGGTTTATATATCACTATGGGGATTATTGAAAAGTTTGATAATTGATAGACGTACTAACTATTTTATCAGGTATAGATGGGTAAGCTATGAATTTCTGGATAATGGTAATTATCATCCTATGAGTATTTTTAACTATATGGTACTTGTTTGGATACCAATATTGATTTATTTCGTTGTGATAAATAATTTTATCAAAGCATGGATCAATGGAGAGCTCAAAGAGAAGAAAGAGAGCAAGCAGGTTATGGGTAAATATTATGATGAAGCAGAACAGGATTTACCATTTGAGAAAGAATAACAGATAATTATTCATATAAATCTATTAATCTTGATGTAGTTTCAATTATTTTTTTATCTAATAAAATCAATTTACCATTTTTCAGAATATAGATCTTATCTGCATATTTTGCCATCTCCATATCGTGTGTGGTGAAAATTACAGAGCGGTCTGAATCCAGTACTGATACCAAAGTATCCATAAGATTTATCTTATTCTCAGAGTCAAGAGAAGCTGTTGGTTCATCTGCAAATATGATCTTTGCATTATTTGCCAGTGCTCTGGCAAGAGCAACTCTCTGTTTAAGTCCAGAACTCAGTTGATCTGGATATTTATTGATATGCTCAGTGATACCTACTTTATCGAGAATTGGTAGAATATATTCTATAATTTCATTCACATTTTGATGTATATGCCAACTGGCAATTATAATATTCTCAATTGCAGAATAGTCTTCCAACAGTAGGAAGTCCTGAAAAATCATACCTACAAGTGTGGAACGTTCATAATCATTATCACCATACATATCAATACCAGCAATTCTCACAAAACCCTCATCAGGTTCTCTCAATCCAGATAGAATACTCAGCAAAGTAGTTTTTCCAGAACCGGATAGTCCTAGAAGACATATCATCTCTGATGTGTCAACATTGAAATCAAGGTTCTCAAAAACTGTAAAATCACCGAATGATTTCTTCAAAGATTGTGCTTCTAATAGATACACTATCTATAACAGACCTTTGGGCTTTTAAATATTTTTAGAACTGATTTTATCGATAAAAATAATTTAATTTAAAATTTCTAACTCTCACATACGGGGGAAAAAACATACATTAAAAAATTCCTCTAGGAACTTAACAATGTAGATGACTGAAGCTGAAGTACTAAAAACAAATATTGATGAAACAGGAAAAGAAGTCGTACTAGAGGTTAAAAATTTGAAAAAATGGTTTCCCGTGGCTCAGCAAGCAATTTTGTTCTCAAAAACAGTAGCGTTTGTAAAAGCAGTCAATGGTGTCAATCTTAAACTCTATAAAGGTGAAACTCTCGGATTAGTTGGAGAGAGTGGATGTGGAAAATCCACACTTGCCAAACTAATAGTGCAACTAGAAAAGCCCACAGAGGGAACTATATCATATCGTGGTATTGATTTATCAAAAGCTACTGATGAGGAACATCTAATTTACAAAAATAGTGTACAGATGATATTTCAAGATCCATTCTCTTCACTCAATCCTCGTATGACTGTTTTTGATATAATCAAGGAACCATATGATATAATGCATACCTTTGGTAAAAAATTCGGATATGATGAGCTGATTTATTCAGAGGAAGAAAAGAAAGAGAGAGTATTGAAACTGTTAAATGTAGTGGGGCTTGAGACATACCATGCTTTACGTTATCCACATGAGTTTTCAGGTGGACAGAGACAACGCATTGGAATTGCAAGAGCACTTGCAGTCTCACCTGAGATAATAATTGCAGATGAACCGGTCAGTGCCCTTGATGTATCAATTCAAGCACAGATACTTAACTTAATGAAAGAGATACAGAAAGAATTTAATCTGTCAATGATTTTTGTGGCACATGATTTAAGTGTGGTAAAACATGTTTCCGATAGAATTGCAGTGATGTACCTTGGTAGGATATGTGAGATCTCAGATAAGCAGGAATTATTTGATACACCACACCATCCCTATACTATCTCATTATTGAGTGCAATACCCAGGATTAATCCCTTAGATAGAAAGGATAGAATCGTCCTTGAAGGTGATGTTCCATCCCCCATAAATCCACCACCAGGATGTGTATTCAGCTCGAGGTGCTACAAAGCAGTCAAAGAATGCAGTGAAGTTGTTCCAGAACCAGTAGAGTTATCCAAAGGACACTATGTAGCCTGTTTATATCCTGAGAATATATAGAAATATTAAAACAAGTGAAATACTAGAGAATGAAATAGAATAATTAGTTATTAGCTTTTAAAACAACATATTAAAACGTGTGAATAATTGTTATTACTGAATGAAACTATTGAGAATTTTCGAATTCGTTTACAAAAATATGAAAAATAAAAGATCTAAAATTATTGTGGTTATATTTGGTATTATATTTGCGATTAGTCTGATAATCTCGGTATTTATATGGGCAGATACTACTGAGACAATAGTCATTCAGGAATTTCAGCGAGATACAGATTATTTGTTCACCGTATCGACATTTGTGGAGAATACATTTTTCGATATAGTTGATTACATTAATACAAATGAGTTTGTGAAAAGTGTGGATCTATCTATGCTTTCATACTCGATTTTCAATGTGGGAGAGAAAAATGATACGTATCGGTATTATCCAGTGGATGATCAGGAAAATAATTCAGACCCTGTTATTGTATCAAATACAATATTGACCAGTAATGAAGCATATAATGATAATTTACTTAGATTATTTGATGTGGATGGAAATCTACCGAAACGAGTGGATGAGATTGCAATAACGCAGAATATATTGGATCAGTTAAGAGAGGTTGTTAATGAGGATATTGATGTAGGTTCTGAGATAAATATGGCAATTGCAAGAAGGTTCCCGTTCATAGACAGACGAGAAAATCAGTTGATTAATTTTAATTTGAAAAAATTTGATAATTTTACTATTTCTGGAATAATAAATTATTCTGGAAAAATAGGTTTGACAGAGAAACTATATCATGGTAATTCACTAGAGAACCTTGTATTGAGCAGTATTGATACAATAGATGAGGAAGATTTTGAAATTTTTGACTATAATGGAATAAGAGTGCATGCAATGGTGGAATTCAAGGATAAGGCACTTGATGATGCAGGTATCCGTGGATTGATTGCACTTTACAATCGTTTTGAAACACAGGTGAAATCAAGATACTGGTATGCAGTGACTGATAAGCTTGACAAGGAAACAAATCTCCTGACAGATGAATTCAAATTTGCATTCAACTCGATATATTATTACTTACCTCTAATAGTTTTATCATTATTAATGAGCGATCAGGCTTCATCAATTCTGCTAGCAGATAGGAGAAAGCAGGTAGAGATACTGAAGATCAAAGGAGCCACCTCTCGAGATCTGGGATTAATAATGTCAATAGAGTTCTTTATTATCTCGATAATCGGATCGATTCTTGGAGTAATAGGGTCTGTTTTTCTATCTGCATTTATTCCTTCTATAACAGAGAGTGGTAAAATCGATTGGTACAAAGTAAAATTACATCTGAATGCAATAGAAATTGATTTCACGACTGTATATTTTTCCCTTCTAGTAATTGTTGGGATATTCATAATTAGTTCAATGATTAAAATTAATAAAATAATAAATAATAGTAATAATAAAGTATCAAATATCAATCTACAGAATATTTTCAGTAGTAATATACGAAATCTGATAAAACTAGGCAGTAGCCCTTATCAGCTGATTAAGTTGATCAGCACCATAATTCTTACCTCAATAGTTCTGATATTATCAGCTGATTTGAATATTGATGGTATCACAGAGATATCTCAGGATCAGACATTTAGATTAGTTCTATCATTAATTATTATCACATTCAATATTCTGTGGTTATTTATTTTCCAGTATTTATCTGAATTAGTATTCATCATTATTGCTTCATTTCACAAATTCATCAGAAAGGTCACTCCTAAGAAATCATTTTTAATTATTAAGAA
>JAJRQD010000187.1 GCA_024280435.1 archaeon
ATCTATTGTTTTAGAATATAATAATTTAATTTTTGTTGTTAGTAAAATAAAATGATTTGAAATTTATTACATTTAAAATCCTGCAAATTCAATTTTATTTCGACAAAAAGAACTAAATAATCACCATATAATCAAATAAATATAAATTCTTGAGTTCGTAAGTTACTAAAAGTTTAAAAATAATTTATGTAGATTTTATCGACCATTGAAACCGTAAGAGGGCATTATTCCAATAATTCGATTTTCGAATTTATTTGAGGGCGCGGTTTGTTTTTTTACGAGGGGCGTTCAGAATGCGTTTTTCTCAACTTTCATCAATCCGATTAGTGAACCACTAGTTAATTTCAAGATTATTGATAAAATCAATCAATTTTAGCAAAATATTAATATATATGTGGCCACTAATTAGAATAAATGTACATTGAAAAGAAGAAAATTAAAGGTAAAATTTACCTTTATCTGGCAATTCGTGCCAGAATCGATGGTAAATCCAAAAGAGTTTGGTCAAAATATTTAGGTCCAGAAAATAAATTTCAAGAAAAAATGGATCAGATGAAAATTAAACTGGATAGCTCTTACGAAATCAAAACTAAAGAATTTGGTATGGAATATGCTCTTTACCAACTTGCTCAAAAATTAAATTTTGAGCAAATAATAGATGAAAACGTGTCTAAAAGAGATCAGGGATTGTCTGTTGGACAATACTCAACAATTGCAGTACTGAATCGGTGTATTGATCCAAAAACTAAGTCCTTGTTTAGATCTTGGTTAAATAATTCGATTTTATTGGAATTATTACCTACCATTAATACATACCTTGATGCAACTGCTTATTCAAATCATTTTGACTACCTAAATCAAAACAACATAGATAAAATTCAATCTCAAATCAACTTAAAATTGATTAATGAATTTAAAGTAGAGATGGATAATTTATTTTACGATCCTACTAATTTTTACACATATATCAACCCAAAAAGAGAAAATCAAACAATTCCTCGTCATGGAAAATCAAAAGAGGGGAGAAAGGTGTTAAACTTGGTTGGTCTTTCAGTAGTTTGTACCAGAGATGGTGGCTTACCAATATTACATCAAACTTATCCTGGAAATGAGCAGGATGCTGCTCATTTCAAAAAACAACATACTCGAATACTAGAACATATTAAAGAATATAAGCTCAATCCTTCTGAAATCACAGTGATCTTTGATAAAGGTAACATTTCAGGTGAATCCATAAAAGGCCTTGATAGTGAAAAAATAAAATTTATCTGCTCTGTACGTCCTTCCTCTCATAAAGACTTGAATTTGTTGCTTAGGTGTGACGACTTTGAGTTACAGTTGTTACCAAATGGTAAAGAAATTGGAATTGAAGAAACAGAATGTGAATTTCATGGTATAAAGTCCCGACTGTTTATTGTATTTGATCCCCGCAAACAGCATTACAACAGTGTAAACAAAATGAAAAAGATACAAAAGAAACTTGATAGTATTCAGAAATGGTTTACAGCAAGACTCAATTATAAAAAATGGAGATCTATGGCCGAAGTTGAGAAAAAAATAAGAGATTTGATAGGAAAAGGATATCTTGACTATATTAACTATCAAATAGAGGGAATAGATGGTGATGTGAATTATAGTGTTTGGATCAATCAAGAGGCATTAGAGGATACAATTGATCATCTTGGTAAATCATTTTATAGAAGTAATGACTTTAAGACAAGTGCAATAGATCTCATGTGGTTATATCGACAACAATACACTGTTGAAAAGGTATTTAATTACCTCAAACTTGGTAATATTGTCCCATTTAGACCAATGTACCATTTCAAAGATAATAGCATTAAAGGTCATATGTTCACAGTTGTGCTGGGATTATTGCTAATGATGTTATTACATAGGGAAATTGCTGAACAATTTCCCAAAGTTGGATTAAATGAAATGATCGAGACATTGCGGGAAATAAAAATAGCAGAAATTCATTTTCCAGATGGCGTGATAAAGAGAAAATTGATAACCAATACGGAATTAGCAAAGGAATTTACAAAAAAATTATGGTTTTTTAGTGAATTACCAAAAAATATTAACTGATGTGCCCCCTAGAAATTATTAAAATCTAAATAGAAGTCATAGATCATCAAATTTTCTTGTGAAATTAGCTTAACTTACGAACTCAAGAATTTGTAACAATTTTTAGTTTTCAGTCACCCCTAGTACAATATGTTATATTCCACGGTCACCGTAACCGTTGACCGTGTTTTCTTCGATATGGACACAAAAGAGAATTACATGGTTCGATATTTGACCATGATATCGAAAGATATCAGAAGATGCTAGATAAGGGTTTTGTAGCAAAACGTGGAGTGCTCAGCTTCTCACATAGTTGAGATTATACACAAAACTATTTGTACCCCTGATTTGTTTACATAATATCCAACACATTCCAATATTTCACTCCAATTGGCTTCAAACCATATTTCAATTTTTTTTTGCTACAAACAAGTAATTAGTAAAATTATTGAATTTTTGATGGAAATAGCCCTTTTACCTAAAAACCACATAATTTGGATTAATATTTTTAATGATTTTTGCTGGGTTACCCATAACTAAACAATTATTCGGAATATTTTTAGTTACAACAGCACCCATCCCAATAATAGAATTATCTCCAATTTGAATATTTTCTCTTATTGTTGCATTTGCACCAATAAAGCAATTTTCTCCAATTTCTGTATTACCAAGAATTACCGCTGCTGGTGATATATTTGTATGTGAACCAACTACTACATTATGTTCAACAATAACACTGGTATTAATGATACAATTTTCATTTATTATTGCAAAGGGGTTGACTACTGAACCTGCAAAAATAACTGAACCATCTTTAATTATAGCATTTTTCGATAATATCGATTTAGGATGAATTAGTGGAGAAAAATTAGATAATTTGATTAATTTGTGAAACATAAGTCTACGTAGTGAATTTTCTCCAAATGCAATAATTAAATCAGTTATACCTAACTCTATTAAATGGCTTTTGTTTATTCCAGTAATAGTCCCTAAATTAGATATATTTTGAACTATCTTCTTTTTATTGTCATCAAAAAAACCAATAATATTATTTGTTTTTTCAAATAAACTAGTAATTGATCGTGCATGACCACCACCACCTATTATAGCATATTTTTTATTCATAAAATATATAAAATGTATAATTATTTAACTTACTTGTTACAAGTAATAAAATTATTTTAGGTTTTTCTATGTTTCGGAGTGATGATTTAAGATGTCAACTAACAAATTGCCGTATGGATGTGTATTGGTATATTGCATATCTGGCTGGTGAAAAGTGTAGTTTGGATTATATCGTGGAACACATGAGAAAAGACTTTCCCGCTCTTGATAAAGCACATCTAAGCAGAAAATTTGTAGAACATGTACTACTGCTGATTTCAGCAGTATTTACTCCATATCTTCCAATGATGGCACCATTGAATAGACCTAGGAATTTAATTATTGATGGAGCTGTGAGAGCAAGTGGTAGCAGTACTCTTATCATGGAATATTTTTGAAAAATGAGAAAATGTATAGGAAATGAAATTGGTAGAATACTTGATGAATTAAAGTTGTGAAAAACACATGATTTATTTCTTTTTAACAATAACATAATCAAATTTTGGATGATTTATTTTTTGATATCTCAAATATATTGGAGCATATAATCCAACTTCAATGATTATTGCAAAAAGTGTTATTACAAATATTGCAGGCATAACTGATAAATCATTTATTTTTTCATTTAAAGCTGTAAAAGACAAAATAATCATCCCAGCTATTATTCCCAAAGAAAATTTTAATGGATTATATTCAGCAATAATCTGTAAATTTAATATCCAAGCTTTAATTGCATAATCTAATGGACTATTCATTAATCTAGATTCACCATATTTTCTTTTTTCAAATGAAATAGGAAATTCAACTACATCAAATTTATTTTGAGCTGCTTCAAATAACATTTCTTGTGTATAAGTAAAAATACCTCTTAACTGAATTGACCTTGCAAAATTAAATGTAAAAGCTCTCAATCCTGTTTGACCATCTGAAATTGGGATTTTTGTAATGTAAGATAATGCTTTAGAGAATAATGAATTCCCAATTTTCTTTGTGAATGGCATCTCTTCAATTGAACCTTTTAACCTTGATCCTAAAACCAAATCATCATTTTTTATTATAGGAGCAATCATAAATGGATTTAATGCATATGAGTGGGAATTTGTTGGAACTAGTAGATTATTAGAACCTTATTATTCATTTATATACATTATTGCATCACTAGGATTGTTAAAAATAGATAAATTCCAAATAAAAATTAGCTCAAAATTAATATTAAAATTCACTCAAAAAAATATAGTGTTATTATTGATTTTCATAAGAGTTGGAATCACGTTTTTTTATATATCATAAATCACATTACTTACTTGTTTTCTAATAAGATCTCAAACCTTCAATAATCAAAAAATTAGCACTTTATGAAACCATCCTACGTAGATAGTAAGAATTTATTGTTATAACTTGCGTGACCTACTTTCCATTTATATGTGTATAGAGGTGAACCATATAGAGTTGTGATAGGTGCATATGTTCAATAATTGCAGATAGCCGTTACTATACGCTATAGTCATTTGAAGATTTCATTAAAGCATAATTTCAATTCTTGATCTGCTATTTTGTTAAAAGTATCTTTACTTGTATCCAATACTTTCAAAAGTTTGTTCACATTCAGATAGTGTGATGCCTTATCAATCTCTGGCTCTTCAAACAAAGTTTTAATCTCTATTTTTCTATTGATCTGTTCTGAGATAGTATTTACTATATTTTCTATTGATAGGGCAATACCACTCCCAACATTGATAATATGGGGCAGGTTATCTTTTTGTAACAACTCAATTATAATATTTGAAAAATGATTTATTGCAATAAAATCTCTTTTTGAGGTTTTATTATACAGTGTGATCTCAATATTGTCATTTTCAATTTTTTCTTTTATCTGGTTTATGATTTTACCAATTACAAGATCTTCTCTGATCCCAGGTCCAATGAAATTTGATGGTCTGATTATTGTGATGTTTAGTCTATGTTTATTAGTGTAGTAGGTGCATAATTGTTCTAAAAATAATTTTGAATAGCCATATGAATTATCTGGAGTTAACTGACTAGTTTCATTCACAGGTAGTTCATCCAATGTTTTTTGTCCATATATACTAGAACTTGATAGAACAAATAATTTAATATGTTTTTTTGTTACTAGCTGATTCAATAATTCTAATATTGTGATTGAATTAGTTTTAACAATTGTTTCACAATTATATTTCCCATATAAACCAACTGCATAAATAATAACATCAATCCTCTGTTTTTTTAATATCTCATTGATCACATTATCTTCAAGAATATTTCCTTTATAATATGTGTAATTTTTGTGCTCTGTTATTGAACAATCTGCAAGATCCATACCTACAACCATACATGTTTCAGAATACAGTATAGTCTGGACTATATGATCCCCTACAAATCCATTAGAGCCAATTACTAGTACATTTTGCACAAAATAAATATAAATCATTAGTTTAGAAACTTTTCTTTATCATTACCACAAAAATTTTCCAAAGTTTGATCAAAATCTGTTAGGCTCTCAATATTCAACTATGAACCATCAATAATGTCAGCTACAGTTTGTTATTCTTGAATATTAAAATTTAACAATTATTTTTGAAAAACATAATGACATTTTTGATGCTGTCTTGATAATTCTAAAATTTCATCAAGTAATTTACTGTTTATCTCACTGCTTTCCTCAATTAAAACACGATTGATTAATTCTCCAAGATATTTTATATCGTCCCCTTTGTAACCCATTCTGGTTATCTCAGAGGTTCCAATTCTCACAAAATCATCCACAAATAATTGATATTTTTCCAGTTTATCTTTAATGTTCTTAATTTTATTCATATTCTTTGGTAAAATGATTTGATGAGAATCAGAGTAATTGTTATCTGAATTTCTAAATACCACTAAATCATGTAATGTTAATTGTTTGCCAAGTGATTTAGAATTTTTAACAATCTGAGAAGCATATTGTTCACCAAATTCTAACATCTCTAACATTGCAATTCCTAGTGCTGCAATTCTGTTTGAATGTACATTATCAACTAATATAGTTCCTCCACTGAATGGATCTTTCTTTTCTTGTATTGAAAATTGTTTAACAATTTTATAGAACTCATCTCTATCATTTGAAAGTATTAAACCACCCTGTGGTCCAGGGAATGATTTATGGGTACTTCCAATTATTGTGTTTATTCCCTCATTAAATGGATTTTGAAATTTACCACCTGCGATTAATCCAAGAACATGTGAAGCATCAAAAATAATTGGGTGACTATTATCAACTGAAGAGATCAATGATGATATATTGTATTTATATGGTATCACACTTGAACCCAGAATAGTTAATTTAATTTCATTTTTATTATAAAATTCATCTAGTTTGCTGTAATCTAAATTCCATTCTCTTGCATTGAAAGGTAATTCAATCTTCTCTCTCTGAAAAGCTTTTACATTGAAGGGATATCCTCCATTCTCAGTACCAACTATTGCAACTTTATCTTTTTCTGATGTTAATGAATTAAGAGCTGCAAGATCACATAAATGACCACTTACCGGTATTACGCTTGCAAAATCACATTCAAATAATTCCTTGGCAAGCTCTTCAGTTTCCCGTATAATTAATCTATTATATTTACTTCCGCCATAGAATTCTGATGAATATCTTCCAGCTAGATCTCCTGATAAGGTATTTCTTACCATTGAACTTAGTTTATTCTCAGAAGCTAATAGATTTATCCCTTCTTTTCTCAATTTATCATGTTTATTAAGTATCTCAATATAATTTTCTAATTTATCAGATTTCATTTGGTATTCACTCCAATTGATGATGAAACTTTCCTAGAAGGGTGATTCATTTTTCCATTATTTTTCTGTGTTAAATATTTACTTTTATTAATCGAAATAAAATAATAAGATGTTGCATCTAATTTCATTTCTTGTAGATCAATTGAAATAAATCATCTATACACTATATTTTGTATCTTTATCTGCATATTTACCCGTATTTCTGAACCATTCAATTGTCTCTTTCAATCCATCCTTAAAACTTATCTGTGAACTCCATCCCTGTGATTTGGCAATACTCGCATCACCTAGTAATTGTCTGACCTCACTTTTACTAGGTCTAATTCTACTCTTATCAATAACTATCCTTGCATCTGGATTTACCTGTTCAATTACTACATCTGCAATATCTTTGATAGTATGCTCAATACCTGTTGCTAGATTAACAGCTTGGCCCAGAATTGGATTTTCAGCCAATTTCACAAATCCTTTGACTGTATCCTTAACATACACATAGTCTCTTGTTGTTGTTATATCTCCCAATTTAATTTCATTACGATATAGGGCTTGACTAATGATGGTTGGAATAACTGCTCTGTCTGATTGGCGTGGACCGAAAGTGTTGAATGGTCTCACAATACCAACTGGTGAATCAAATGATAGATAATAACTCTCTATTATCTTATCTGCACCTATTTTTGTTGCAGAATAGGGGGACTGCCCTTTTAATGGATGTTTCTCATCAATAGGTACATAGTCTGCTGTCCCATATACTTCACTGGTTGATGTGAACAGTGCGATCTCTGGATTGTATTGTTTGACTGCATTAAGAATATTGAGAGTACCATTGATATTTGTGGATACATAACTTCCTGGAGCAACATATGAATATGGGATACCAATTAGTGCAGCAAGATGTAGAACCACATCTTGATCTTTGATCATAGTAGTTACAAAAGTGCTATCCTCAACATTACCAAATATCAGATTATTTGTCTCCATCAGGTCTTTATCTATATATTTTAGATTTCCAATATTTTTCTCAGATGTGTATCTTAATAGTGATGTCACATTTGCACCGAGTTCAAGTAAATATTCAACTAAATGGCTACCAATAAACCCTCCTGCACCTGTAACAAGTACATTTTTGTTTTTCCAGTTCATATAAATTATAGATTGAAAATAATTTATTTATTTCTAATGATGAAAAACAATTAAATATAATTATATCTATAATTTCTTTTGTTATTTAATTTGGATATTTCATTTTTTATTTAATATTTCATTATAAATTTTCTCTTGAATAATTGCTACATTTTTCCAAGAGAATTGATTAATACTCTGCTGAAAATTACTCTCTACTATATCTGATCTATTGATTCTTTCTTTTGCATTTATTATTTCATTATAAATATGAACTGGCTTGTTAGATTCTATGAAAGAAGCATTGTTATTGCTGAAAATATCAAAATAAGCTGGATTTTTTGATAGTATTGGGTAACATTTCATAGCAATTCCCTCAATAAGTGAATCTGCTATATTATCACTATTTGGAATGGAGATAAATGCATCTGATCCTGCGTATATCTTCAATAGATCTTCTATTGGTATGAAATGATCATATATCGTAATATATCTGGATAAATCATGCTCTTCAATGTATTGCTTTGCAAATTCACAATTATCAAGTAATCCAAATCCTTTAATCATAATTATGTGTATCGATTGATTGTTCTCGGCGATTAATTTGACTGAAAACAATATATTTTTCCAGTTGTAAAGATCTGTCATAGATCTTTGGCTCAATACAATAAAAGATGCATCATAAAATTTATTCCTAAATTCAATCTTGTCAAATTTATCAATTACACTGTTGTAGTTAAAAATATCTAAATTCACCCCCCATGGAAATACTCTGAGTTTATTATCTGCTAATGAAAAGTTATCTTTTGCGATATTTGCCACATATTTTGATGATGATTCTACAACCTCTGCTTTTTTGAAACATTCAATGTATTCAAGTTCTGTCTGTTTATCTTTTTTTCTCTTGAGTATATCACTACCATATAAGGAAACAATGTAGGGTTTAAATTCAATATAACTTGCTATTTGTCCATAAAATTGTACTCCATGAACATGAAGTATTTGAATATCATGTGCAAGCAATTTTTTATCTAGCTGTCTCGCTAGATTTTTATGAATATATTTTTCAAAGCCCAACTTTCTCAATATGTATCTCAATGCTCTTAGTACATTATTATTGCTTAGCATCTCATCTATTGGTACAAAAGTTACTCTATCTAGTATTTCATATTTCTCATTGTAATCTATTACCTTGTTATCTCTTCTAATGTGAAAAATGTACAGATCATTTCGAGATAGTGCATCAATCCATTTATGTATATGAATTGAAGATGGGTTTCTAAGAATTGCAATTCTCACAATAATTGAATTAAAAGACTAGATTATTACTTTATTGATTTACTTGCATAGAATTTTTAATTGATGTTTATTAAATTAATAACTCATTTGATGCAGTTTTTATGAAATTATTAAATATTGTGCATAACCATGGCAGATACATTGGTTTTTTGCACAGGTGCATCTGAAAAATGGTAGTAAGTTGTATGGATACAACATCGGGATGGTGAATCCAAAATATTCATCCAAGAACTGCTGGAAATGTGGAGAATGTGGCATTCGCAAGTCAAAAATATTTCTGTGCACTAGCAATAGCTGTGTGAAATACCAGATTGATCGTGATTTAAATGCTGCCAGAAACCTTGTGCTTCGATCGAAGAACTACACATTAATCCTTGATGCTATACGCAGAAAAGGAAGGACACCGTAAGTCCATTATTTATTGTATGAGATTTTATAAAATTGAACAATATGAAAATTACGGTCCAAAATACTATCTTATCTCTACTGATGTGAATATGAGATCATTCACAATGATCTATCTCTATTTGGATAGATAGAAAATAGAAACTTTTTATGATTTCTCAAAGAAAGAACTTGCTTTCAAACCTAATTTATCATATTTGCGATTGATTTACATTATTTTCTTAAGTTACACCTACTTGATGCTTCAAAAATGTAAATTATCCATTTATTTTGAAGAATCTAAAAGTATGTTTTGAAGCAAGAAACAACTTTATGAAATTAAGAATGTGGTTATTGATTGCATGGGCAATCAATAAGGTAAAGGAAGGAATTAGTTTGATTAAATCAAGCTAATGTCAGCTTTGTAAATATTTTTTGCATCAAGTGATATAATTCACTTACTATTAGAGAATAAAATGTAACTGTGCAGGTAATAATTTTTTGAGAAGAATAAGATCATTTTCATCAAAAGGTTTAATAAATCTATATAACAAGTAGCTAATGATCATAAAGAATGAATTTATCAGAGTTATTGATAAAAGAATAGATAATGATAGCCAATTTAAAATTATATAAAAGATATAAGTTATTACAGATATTGTTATCAAGCTGAAAAAAAGTCTATAAAATCCACGTATACCAGATCTCAATGGCTTAGAAAAGTAAAATACAAAAGCAAATAAAGTAATTTTTGCCAACAATGATCCAATAGCCACACCATTTATCCCATAAGGAAGTAATAATAATTCAAATCCCATTTTTGTTGATAACTCCACAATAAATGAGTATACAATTATCCTTCTCAAGCCTTGTGCACTGAATGATGAATAAATATACAGTACAAAGCTATTAAATAACAAGGAAAGTGAAAGAATCTTTACTGTGGGTATTATAATAGTGTATTTTACCCCAAATACAAAGGGGACAAGCCAATCTGCATTTATATACAATCCAATTGAAGCCACGAATGATATAAAAATATACAATTTAGAACCTGAAACCAATATTTTGTTAGCACCCACCTTATCTTCTGCGAATTTTTTGGTGAATAATGGAAATATACCAATTATCATAATTAGAATTACCTCACTAGCCACCCCAACTAGTCTATAGGCATAATAAAATAAAGCAGTACTATCATTTCCTAATTGATTAAATATCAATTGATTTTCAAATTCTATGGCAAATGTTTTGGGTAAACTGATCAAATAAAGTGGTAATGCAAACACCAATATATCTTTACTGATAGTTTTTGAGTATTTTCTTTTCAGTACACCTAATAAATTGATAAATTTACTGGTGTATGGAATTATTGATAGGATTTGAGATATTACCCATGCCATGACTATACTGCTAAGAGAATTGTAATAATAATAAATTAATGGGACCAGTACAGAGGTAGAGATAGAGTATATAGTATTCATTATAACAACATTCTGTGATCTTAAGTATATATCTTCAAGTGTCTTGATCAATACTAATAGAATACTCAGAATTAATGTAAGTATATATAAAAAGTAAATATCTGTTGTGAATACAGTTTTTGTAGTATGCAGATCTGAAAGAAAAGTAGTCTTAATTATATAATAATAATATATTGAGCCTATAATTAATGAAACAGGTATGCTTTTTTTAACCATAGTATGAACAGCGGTGGTAACCACCACCTCCATATCATGTGCACCTGATATACCTCTTTGCTTTGCAGCCCATGGAATACCAAAATCTACAATCCTGTTGATAATAACAGTACCTGAACTTAATGCAATGGAAATACCCAAAATACCAACTGGAATTAAACGTAGAGAAACACCAATTGATATTATTGATAATAATCTAGATAGAAATACTCTCAAAAAACCTGCACTAACATATTTTTTGTACTTATTCGTCAAACCATCGTCATTATTCATATGCACTCATTAATTAAACATTTTAAATAATCATCTGTAATAAACTAATATTTTTTTACCTCATTAAAAACAAAAATAATATCTAATTAGTATGAAAAAATAATACAGGCCTTCCAGGACTCGAATCCAGGTCAGCCGGAGCAGAACTGGCTATGACTACCGCTACACCAGAGGTCTCTTTTTATAGAATGAGTAAATAATTATCACTCAAATTAATAATTACTAGATCAAATAAATATATTGTGTCTCTGAACATATGGTTAGCTATAATTTAAGGTCAATTTCTACAATTTTTATACTGAGTTCTAGAATTTTGTATAAATACCTTTATTGGTTTGATTTATTATCTTTAAACATTTTCAATATTAATTCTAAGTTGACAATATTTGCCAAGGTTTTACTGTGATCATGTAATTTTAATTGTTGTTCTTTCAGTAATTTATCGAGTGATACATCCAATAGGATTTTTCTCTTTTTGAATGATTCAATATTGTTAACAATGAAATTCTGATACTCACTGTTGTTATGAAACCATTCATTTAGTGGCATGTATGTATCTTGTTTTGATTTGGCTATTTTTGAATAAATTAATTTTCGGGCTAATTTTGAGATAACAGGTATTTTTTTTATAATTGATTTTGAGAATATATAGAGTTGTTCTTTCAAACTTCTAGATTTTTTTACTAGTATAACAGAGGTCGATAGTAAATCTGTTAACTCTTTATTTAGCACTCGCATTACTTTTATCTGAAATTCTCTGTCTTTTCTAATTTCAATTGGAACAATTATACATTCTCTAGATATATCATCATCCATGAATGGTCTGTTAAAGTCAGCATATTCTGAAATTATATGTGGTACAGCTCTTCGTACTCTATTATGAAGTGCATAGTATTCAAGTGCAAGTGTTTGATGTTTGACAAAAGAGTAGGCAGATATATCCTCCTGTATCAAATTATATATATTATACAATGCTGTTCTACCCTTTGTTTCTCCAAATAATTCTATAATTAATTTTTCTTTGACGCTACTTTTTCCAATAGGTTCTCCAAGTATCAAACCATCTTTATAGTATTTGTTTTTCGCATCAACTTTATATTTTGATAGTTTATTGGCCCATGTGCCTCCAAGCGTTAAATCACCTGGATTACCATCCATATATTTTATATTTGGATTCATATTTACTGCTTCTGCGATTATACTTGTACCCATAAATAATGCACCTTCTGTTGCCCATACCTGTGTTTCAATATATTTTAGTATCGCATCAGAATTTGATTCATGCAGATAAAATTCAACATCTGCCTTGACCGCTAAGTTTTTTGCCATTAGGCTATCACTATTGTTCATGTTACCTATATGAACAGCTGTAATTTTTGATCTGTTTTCCTCATCAATTGCAATCAATACTAACCTTGAATCTAATCCACCACTAAGAAATAAACCATGATAGCCATCTTCAACCAGTGTATTAACCTTATTTCGGAAAAGATCTGCAATTTTATCTGCCTGTTTATCAAAATTCAAATTGTAATTATAATCATCTGGATAATCATATCTTCCAATTTGTTCCCAGCTGTTGTCCATTAAATTGTATATTGAACCAGAATTGAATATTCTAATATTTTTAAACAAAGTTCTGTTTCCATATACAGCATTCAGAGCAATAAATGATTCAATACCAATTTCATCCAAATCATCAGTTATTGCATTATCGACGCCCATAATACCCTTGATCTCAGATGACACAATGATTTTTTTCCAATTATACGAGTAGTAAACTAATCTTCTGAACCATGGTTCAACTATAATTTTATAATTTTTGTCTATTTTATCCAAAATTAATACTATCACATCACCTTTGAAATCAAAATGTATAGCCTCACCAGATATATCATTTTTTGAGATTAAATCCTTGATATACTCAATTGATGAATCATAATCTTCCAATTCACCAATTATTATTATATCCTTGTATGCCTTGTCAATATGGGTGATATTTGAATTGTTAACTGAAGCAAATGCATAATTATCTCGATAAATATATTTTATATCTTCATCCTCTCTTCTTTTCAAGAGATGTGCAGAATTTGTAATCTGATTCTTATTGTAATCACCTATCACAAGTACAAATTTTTCCATAGTTGATTCTACAATAGTTTATCTTTATTATTTTTGTTCTAGTATTTTAATTATACAAAAAAAAAAAAAAATAAGCTCTAATCTGATAATATTTTTTGAATTCATCATTACTGTGTTGATTGAATGTCTTATTCTTACATATTTTACATTTATATCTCTGTATTTTCCATGTAAATGAATATCTGACCCAATTTCTTTGATATGTCCTATAAAGGATAAAATATTGCATAATAATGATAATTCTAAGTTTAATATTGTTTGGTATTTATTTTTTGGTGTGATAATTAAAAATTAATACGGAGACATGCAAAAATAATTTATCAGAATGCAGTGTGTTGACTGATATGACTTATCTGTTGCTATTCTTTGTAAGATTTCCTCACAAAAGAATTTGACATAATTGCATATAAATAAAGTTGTTTATTAATTAATTTTTGATACCTCCAAGGTTTGTAAATACAATTTAAAATTATAACAGAGAAATGGGGAAAGTAGAGCTTTGGCACTACTACTTTCCTTTCTTTCAGTTATTCTTAATGGTTTTAGTTTTACTAAACAAAAAACATGTTCCACACTTGCCCTCCATTCAGATTTAACATTATATTTGTATAGTCAAAGATAATTTTTCATAGCTCGAACAATAAGATCTAGTTGGGAATTAGTCCCATGTACATAAATAACATATGGGTCTATCTTTTCAACTTATTCAATCAATTTATTTTCTAATATTCTTTTTGAGAAACCCGGATATCTGTAATCTACCTGAAAATTGGAGAATTCACATAATTTGATTAACGAATGAAATTAATTAAACCTTGTTTTTATTAACTAACAAGCAGATCAGTAATAATAATTCTACAATAAACTTGTTAATTTCAATAAAATGTAGAAATACATTTACTAGATCAAAATAAAAGGTAATTACAATTCTATTTTTGGTTTTAATAATAAAATTTAACATAAGAATATATATGGAATAATTGTTATAAATGAAAATTTGTATTATTTCCGGAGCTAGGCCTCAATTCATCAAAATTGCACCTTTAATTAAGGAGATGGAATTACAAAATATAAATGTCTATCATATCCATAGCGGTCAGCATTATGATACAAACATGTCAGATCAGATTTTTTCAGATTTAGAAATGACACCTCCAGATAAAAATCTAAATGTGGGATCAGGATTACATGGGGTACAAACTGGTAAGATGATAGGTTTGATAGAAAAAGAATTGAATGAAATTAATGCAGACTATGTATTGGTTGTGGGTGATACTAATTCCACACTTTCAGGGGCAATTGCAGCATCTAAATTGGGAATACCAGTAATACATCTTGAAGCTGGTTTACGTTCTTTTAATTGGAATATGCCAGAGGAGATCAACAGAATACTAGTCGACAGAATATCATCCCTACTTATAACCTCGACAATAGAGGCGATTAATCATCTGAAAGAGGAAGGAATTGATAAAAGTAGAGTAATATTAACTGGGGATATAATGGTGGATACCCTGTATCAAAATTTAAAAAAAATTGATGATAATAATGAATATGGTGAATATTTTCTAGTAACACTTCATCGACAGGAAAATGTGGATTACAAAGAGAATTGTGAGAAGATATTAGAGATATTTGAAAAATCTCCCAGAAAGATTGTATTTCCAATTCATCCAAGAACAGAGAAAATGTTCAAAAACTTTAAACTTTATCAGAAACTTCAATCATTGATTGATAGACAAAAATTGATATTATTACCTCCCGCAGGATATTTAGATTTCATTAAATTGCAGAAAAATTCAATTGGAATACTTACTGACAGCGGAGGACTTCAAAAAGAGGCATTTATTCTTGAGAAACCATGTATTACAGCAAGAACCACAACTGAATGGATAGAAACGCTAGAATTGGGTGCAAACAGGTTATTAGCACTGAAGGTGGATAAGATAATTGAATCATTTAATGATATTGTGAATAAAAAATTTATGCTCAGCAATAAACATCCATACGGTGATGGAAACACATCCAAACAGATTGTTGATAAAATTATTCAATTACATAGTGAAAACAAAATTAAATTTTCAGATAATATTAATAGAAAAAATTAATTATCTGCATTTGAGAACAGCTTATCATACAATTTTTCGCTAATACCTCATTTCCCTTAATTGTTAAATGTATACCATCATCCAACACAAGACTATCATGATTTTATTTTAATTATATTCAAATAGAAAATATATCTATCCCATTAAAGATTTTATTACAGATGCATAGATTTCAGATTGTTTTTCCCAGACTAAATTTTCCTTTGCATATTTAATGATGTTTTCAGGTAATTCATGAGCTTGAGTTTCCAAATTTATCAAATTTTTGATTTCACTAAAATGATTATATTTTCTGAAAGCAGGTATATGATTGAAATTATAAGTATATGGTCCAATAATGATTAAACCCATATGCGTGTATATGTATACTTTATTAGGATCTGTAATTTTTTGAAATTCATGTGGTTTATAAGGAAGTAAACCAAATTGAATATCATTAATTTCATTGTATATTTTGTAGTGATTGATAAAACCAAGACTTTTAATGTTTTTTTGGGAATTAATATTCTGATTTCCGATAATTGTTAGATCAAAACATTCTTGCACTGCAATTTTTAATAAACCTTTGGAATCTCTGTATTTATTATCATTTTTATCAAAGTCTCCCCCTATATATACCATACTGTTATTTCTTTTAATGACGTTTATATCTCTATCAATTTCACTTTGCATAGGAAAATTATGCATTATTTTGGGTAGGGCTTTCTTTTTTGTATGCATTTCTGATATTCCTTTGGACACAGTTATAGTTATTCGATTATCAAGTATTTTATCCTCCCAAAATATGATATTCATATATTTTAAAAACCAACCAACCATATGATACCAGTATCTAAAAGAAAACAATTTCAAAGAAGGCCGACGATATTTTCCTTCAATACTCCATCCCTCATGATCATTATATATCCATGGAATCTTGGTTCCATAAACAAAAATTGCATTATGAATATCATGTACATGCAATAAATCAGGTTTGAATTCATCAATAATAAGATCTATTTGTTTTTTTACTCCTTTTCTACCGAAACCAAGTATATTTTTTTTTCCTACTTTAATAAAATATTTTGTTGCTGCAATCTCCTTGATATTGAATTCTTTATTCTTGAATTCATCATATAAAATTAATGCAGGCTCGTCACCTCTACCAATATCAAGTAGAATTGTTTTCTCTATTCTCATATCTGGTAAAGACTTACCAATATGTAATATTCTCACATATCAACTATGTTTATATAAATTTTAAACTTAATGAAATCACATATTGGATTAAGATCAATGTTTATTGATTGTTAATAGTTCAATTTTAGGTATTTATCAATATTACAATTTTTCTGAAATATTTGTATCTACGTCCTAGTACCTTTTCTATAACAATTATGTCTGAATTTGCTATTGGTTTTATCAATATCATAGATCAAATAATTAGGGTAAAATATATTATGTTACTAAAAACTGTTGAGATAAATATGAGTTCTAAATCAATAGTAAATGATATGAATAACAATAATGAGGTGAATTTAGCCGGTCGATAGTATTTACTCTGTTCTTTTTTCATATATTTACTCCATCCAAAATAAATGTATATACAAATATAAGATATCTATTTGACAGGATCAATGGGAAAAATATAGAGGATGTAGATCATAAAACAATTATCAGATTTGCTAGATCAAAATTAATAATGAACTTACATGATGCACTTTTTATTTTAAAATAGAATATTGCGTATAACTGGGTGTATGGACTTCAAATATGCAATATAATGAATAATTTAAGGAAAGTATAAAGTGGATATATTGTATTCATTAGTTGTAACACATGAAGACGCAATATCCAATTTCAGATTCCTTTCAAAGTTTTATGAACATTTTCAAAGAACAATTGTCAAAACCACAATTTTATCACATGAATTCGCTAATTGTTGGAAACTTGCATGGATATGGGGAAATACGCAAAATTGCGGATTTTCACTCGAATAAAGATCAAAGTTCAATAACGCGTTTTATGTTAAGTGAAGCATGGAATCATGAGAAAATTAATGATTTAAGAATTTCTTTTGCTAAAGAAATTGGAAATCAAAAATATAAGAAATATTATTCATTGATTATTGATGATGGTGTTACTCAAAAATATGGGAAACAGCTCCCAGGTATTGGATATTATTATTCTCACAAAGATGGTGGAACAGTTTGGGGACAAACTGTTCTAAGCAGTCATATGATTGTGGGAGATATAGATCTCCCACTGTTTGCAGATGTGTATCTTAAGAAAAACCAGATTTCAGATAAAACACCAAAATTCAGGTCAAAAATCCAAATTGCACAAGACCATATTGATAAATTTCCACGAATTAAGGGGAAAGAAGGGGTTGTGATTACTGATAGTTGGTATTCTAGTAAAGGATTAATTGAGAAAACCATTGATAATGGTTTTACAGGTCTTTTTGCAATAAAAGCAAATAGAAAATTAGAAAGAAATAATGATTTTGTAAAGGTTGTAAAAATGGGTGAAAATATCAAATTTAACCCTGTTAAAGTTAAAGATAGATATTTTCGCTATATTTCAATTAAAACAAAATTACAAACTGGAAAAATTCCTGTGAAATTGTTAATTTCTCAACAATTTAATAGAAAAACAAGAAAATGGGGACCTAGTCACTACATTATCTCCACAGATATAGAGATGAGAGCATTTACAATGCTCTATCTCTATTTAGAACGATGGAAAATAGAATCGTTTTATAAATTTGTTAAGGAAGAGCTTGGATATAAGATAAATCGTAATAATTCATATCTTTCATATTTGAGATTTATCTATATTATTTTTATGAGTTTTACGTTTTTGATGCTTCAAAGTTGTAAATTATCGATTTATTTTGCGAATGAAAATAGTAATTATTATCGAAAAAGTAAATTTATAAAATCATGTAAATGGTTATTGATTGCTTGGGCAATCAATAAGGCATTGCAAGGTCAATCCCTGATTGAAATCAAGTTAAAACTTGCACTATAAAATTTTCTGCATCATGTAAGTAATGAATAATTATACATCAAAGCTAAAAGAGATATATTCATCAATTTAACATATTTGAAAATTATGTGATTAAATATATATAAAAGACAGGCTTGCCAGGACTCGAACCCAGGTCAACCGGACCAGAACCGGTTATGATTGCCGCTACACCACAAGCCTCATACATTGACGTATTATACGCCTTTTACATCTCTGTAAAATTGAGTAAAAATAATTCTTACTCAAATTAATTAATTCTAGATCAAATAAAAATATTGAGTTTCTTACCATGGACTTAGATTGATTTTGCGAATGAATTGTGCGATATTATTATAGTTTAGATTTATTTCTTTATATTATTTTAAACAGAATAATTAATGTTTGAGAGATATATTCATAATTTTTCCTGTAATTTTCTTCTTAATATTTTTCCCACCATTGATTTTGGCAATTCTTTTCTGAATGTAACTGCTTTTGGTACTTTGTAGGGTGCAAGATACTCTTTGCAGTATTTAATGATCTCGTCCTCTGAGGCATTCTCACCATCTTTCAATACTACCCAAGATGCAACCATCTCACCTTTTGTGGGATGTGTCATTCCTGCCACAGCAGCTTCTAGTATGGCTGGATGTCCATACAATACCTCTTCCACCTCTCTTGGTACCACATTATAACCAGATACTATGATAATATCTTTTTTACGATCTACGATGTAGGTGTATCCTCTCTCATCAATTCTGGCAATATCACCAGTTCTGAACCAGCCATCATCTTTCAATGCATTTCTACTCTCATTTGGCATACTGTGGTATCCCTGGAATACCTGTGGGCCTTTGATACATAGTTCACCCACCTCTCCTATATCCAGTATTTTACTGTAATCATCTGGATCTACAATTTTAATCATAGTATCGGGTGCTGGTAATCCTATACTTCCCTCAACCATTTCCTCAGCACCTACTGGATTAATATGTGTGAGTGGAGAGGTTTCAGATAATCCATATCCCTCCACAATATACGCATCTGTTACTTTCATGAATTTTTTAGCAACTTCAAGAGGTAGTGGAGCACCACCTGATATGACTGCAATTAAGCTATCAAAATCTGTCCTTGGTGCATCCTCATGATTTGCAATCACAGTCATCATTGCAGGTACACCTGGGAAAAATGTTATCTTGTATTTCTCTATCCATTTCAGTATTTTTGTGAAGTCCGGTGGGGATGATATACTAAGTACTTGAGGTATCCCTAGTTGTATTGCAAGATTCATGCATGCAGTTAATCCAAATACATGGAACATTGGCAGTACAGTTAGAATGGATCCTGTTTTATCTGGTACCATTGGAAGCATTGCTCTTGCCTGTTGTGCATTGATACTCACATTTCTATGTGTTAACATAGCACCTTTTGATACTCCAGTAGTGCCACCTGTATACTGAAATATCGCAATATCTGTATCTATATCTATCTCTGCCTCTTTAAATTCAAAATCATTCTCTATGAATTTATCAAAATGAAAAGTATATTCATTTTTTATTATTGGTGCATCATAACTTCTTGATGAGGGATCAAATATTGATTTTTTGAATAATTTACCAAGTATTTTTTTGTATCCTGCAATAAAAGTCTGTATCTGTCCTAGAATTATATAATCTAGCTGTGTATTCTCAATAATCTTGTCTATTTTTTTCTGAAACATGGTCAGTGAGACGATTATTTTTGCACCTGAATTATTCAGCTGGTTCTTCAGCTCATGTTCTGTGTACAGTGGATTTGCCTGTACCACAACACATCCGATTGCAAGTATTGCATAATGAGCAATAATATAATGTGGAGTATTTGGTAATAGCAGAGCAACTCTATCTCCCTTTTCCAGACCAATATGGGACAGATGTGCAGCCATTCTCTCTATTTTTTGCATTACCTGTGAATATGTCATATTCGTTCCTTCTGGAAAAATAATCATTAAATCATCAGGAGTTTCCCTAGTCCTTCTTTTGAGAAATTCAAATGGCCCAACCTCTTCATATTCCATGGTAAATACTCTGTATTTTTTATCAATCAGTGTATCTAACCATGGGGTGGGAATTTTCTTGCTCATAATTTAATAGTACGTTGAAAGGATATAAATTTTACAGGATTGTGTATATATTTTTAAGATTTTTATTTTTATTATTGACATCAACTATCAAGTGCATGCTCTTTCAACACATCAATTGCAGTCAGGTCAGATACTTTATCAAGATATCCCTCTAGTTTCCAATACCAAGCAAGTGCAATTAACAGTGGCAGAATACCTGCATATGCACTGATTAGCAGTGTAATTGATCTTGCATCACTTAGGGGGATGCTCAGTGCATAGTACAGAAATAACAGACCTGTTAGGAATACGACAGAGGTATATACAACATACTGTCTCATTACCTTGCTCAGATTGTCATCAGTTTTTTTCTCCTTGGGTGTACGATTGAATGATACCTTGACGCCAGTCCATGCTTTGAATATTGCTCCAATCAACAGTGGTTGTGCAGCAAGTATCAGTAGATAGAATCCTAGTATGACATATATCTTGTAGAATATATTTTTCTTGTGAAGTAGTATTCTTTTATCATCAAGAAATATTGCTAGAGTACCTGTGATGATTGATAGTGTGGAGATTATCATTACTGATATACCAAGAATTGTATTATTCAGTAGTGGTGATCTTACAAGTTCAATATCATTTCTTACAAGATATATGAATATAAATGCAATACCCCATCCTAGGATTGAGAGAGTGGGGAAGAATCCCACTGAGAAATGATCTATCTTTACATAGAGTGGTGATTTTCCACGTAATATTGTGAATACTCTGGCTCTGAAGCTACGAGTGATACCGGTTAACCATCTCCAGATCTGTCTGATCAGATGCAATGGATCCCAGGGTGTGAGTGCCCATGCACCAACTATATCTATATATTCTATTCTATATCCATTTGCTCTGAAAATAAAGCTGTTATCAGTATCATCTGCAATAGTCAGAGGATCAAATCCATTGAATGATTTGAGTATCTTTGTATTGAATAGAGTTGCACCACCTGCGAATATTGCCGAGCCAGTTGGTCTTCTTGCCCTCTGATACAGGCTGAAAAACTGTAGCTGTAAGAATGCAGCAATAGATGTGAGATATGTTCGCATATTTACAAAATCAATTCTTGTCTGCACTGCAATGGTATCTTCCCTGATTGCTAGTAGGCAGTTTTTCAGTATATTTCTCTCAACTATATGATCCGCATCAATGAACAATATAAACTCACTTTCAATATACTTCAGAGCATTGTTTATTCCACCTGCTTTGAAACCCTTACGATTGTCTCGGGTGATATATCGCAGGCCATTATCCTTACAAAATACCTCTAGTACATCATTCTGCTCAGAATCATCCACAATCACAAGTTCATATTTATCTGTTGGATAATTGATATCTAGTGCTGCATAAATTGTTTGCTTGACAATCTTGAATGGTTCTTTGTATATAGGTAGCATCACTGATATGAATGGCAGATTATTATCATCATCTATATTCTCTGAGTTGAATCTTCCTGTCAATGGATGATTTATCGGAGAGAAACCCCTTGCAAGATGATAGAATAATAGAATTGAATAATAGCCTATCAGTATCTCGACAGTAAATATAAATGCATTTATCAGTGCATTTGCGGATATTGCGATTGTATAGAATGTATGAAAAACATAAATTGAATATATTATTAGAAAAATTAATGTGAACAGAGAGAGTATTCTGTAAATATTTATGTTCACATTTCTTTGATTATCTGGATATATTATCCCATAATCTGGTCTAACAAATTCAATTTTTTTCTTCATAATTTTGTATTTTTTATATTATAACTTAAATTTCACTAAAAAGATCAAGTTTTTTTCTGTTTGTTGGTCTAACAATAAATTGAATAAATATTCTATGCAAGTAGGTCATTTAATCTTTTTAGCAGTGCTAAATGTTTCTTTGCAGCGATTAAACTCATCCTTCTTGTTGGATTCTCACTTATTCTGTATATTATTTTGAATTGATTGGTCAATTCTCTTCTACTAGGCATTGCAGATGGATAATGATCAGTAAGGAATTTTGCCAACTCTTTTGGACTTTTCGCAATAGTTCCCTCAAATCTAGGATCACCCCTCACTTTTCTGATAAGATTTGTGAACAGTATGGAAATAGGCTCTCCATATCCACCAGAAATTTTTATCTCATTCAGCTTCTTATCAAAATCAGAATGTCCAGATTGTCCTCTTCTCTTGGTCAGTAGTATTGGTCTTAATCTTCTATTTTTTGGCAGTATCCTTTTACCATAACCATATGCCATGAATGGTACAAATGGTGCATATAATGGGAACATAGACAGTTCACCAATTAGTTTTAACAATGCAGTTGAGTACAATGCAGGTGATGTCAATGGTTGATATGTATGTCCAAAATCAAATATCAATGGAATTGTAGGATCTCCTACCTGATGGTCGGTTGCCATATCCATGATATTTCTGATCAGTATGAGATTATCATTTTTATCTGGCTGTGATGTCCATCTATTGATGAATATTGATGGATCTGCAATAAATACCAGCTTACCCATTCCTGGGAATAGAGGAATTGATAATGCAGTGGCAAATTTGGCATTACCCCATTCGGTGACATCTGGCTGTGCAGTACCCTCTGCTGCTGCAAGAATATCAGTCTCCATCCAAGATGACCTTGATGAATATAATGGGAAAAACGGTAAACTAAGATCAAAACTACTGTCATTTGCATCCAGATTATCATTGATCAGTGAACCAGATATTTTCTGAAGTGGTTGCCATACATCACGCTCTACTGTTTTTGTGGTGTTAGTATCTGGATCAAAGGATTCTTCAGTTATTCTTAATTTAATACTGACTATCGAACCATATTCCATCTGTACTTTATTAACACCCTGTGTGAAGGTCATACCCGGAATATCTGACGGGTCTATATCAGTTATCAATGGATTGGCTGGATTATCTGTATTTGATCCTGCATCCATAAGAACTGCTGTGGAATTGAATCCAAATGCTTTCACAGATCCCATAAGAGAGGTGAGAAAACTACCACTATAATCTGCTGTACTATTTGCATCTAGTTGGTTCTGTGTTAATCCACCACCTGCTGCAAAATCTCCACTTAATAGATCATCCATACATGGGATAACTACACCATTATCTGCTGCCTTGGCACATACCTCATCTAAATTCTCAAAAAGATCAAATATCGGTCCTAGTATCTGATTACCCGTTCCAAAATCATCTGCTATGATGAGAGATCCTCCTCTTAGTAAATAGAGCAATACTGAGAAGGTCTCAGTTGCCTGGAAAGTAGATGCAGGTCCGATGATAACGAGTGCACCAGATCCATTGAATCTGTTGAGTACATTAAGATTAGATATGGTAGTGGTCAGACTGTATTTTTGATTTCCTCCACTTGTTTTAACACCTTCTAGATCATTTCTAACTATTGATAATCCATCATATCCCGTATTGTATATTGAGAACCTATTGTTTGTAGTTGCATTGGGAAACAGGGCTAGAACCATAGGTGCCATGCTGAATACAAATAATAGTATAATGGCAAATACTGAGATATATCTTTTCAATCTAGATGCCTTCGAAGTTGACATGAATTAAAATCCCCTTATACTTTCCGACGAGCTTTTCGTCTCCTTGCAGCTGCAGGACGTGTACCCTTACCAGATGATTTTCTCTTGGTCTTTCTGCCAGAAGTACGTCTTCTCGCAGAAGTTCTTCCTTTAGGTCCTTTTGGTTCTTTACCAATATTTTTCAATTTCATATTGGCATTTCCCAAAGCCTTCTCGACCTCTTCAAAATCCTCAAAAGTCACATCTGCATCACTGTAAGTTGCGATCTCAAAATTATGAATTATTGGATATAATTCCTCTTCTGTGATTGTACCTGTTTCTACCAATAATTTGGAGTACTCTCTTGCAGTAACATGAATTTCTCTTTTTATTCCACCGTATATAGCACCAAAATTCTCCAATGCAACAAAAGCTTTGCTTGTTGCTTTGTTGTAATCTGATGACTGAGCGGCTTTTCTAACGTCATTGATGAACTCTTTTGGTGAAGGACCCTTGTCCTTTGTCTGAAATAGTTCTTTTATTGTATCGATTATGCCCATATTTATTATCACTTCACATTGTTCAATATAAACATACTCTGAAGGCAATGAATTTTAATCAAAAATCATCATCCTCATCGTATCTTGATTGAGAACCATATTGTATCATAGCTCTCAGAGTAACCTCAAATGCCGAGATAGCATCTGCTAATTCGTCAATTGTGGGTACTTGTTTTGAATATCTAACAGATTCATATACTGTTGATATAATCTTTAATGTCTCTAATTCCACTGGTGTGATGTTAGAGAGGAAGAGTACATACTCACTCGCAGTTTGATTGTATTTACGTGGTGTCTCAGTTATCTCCCTTCCAGATTGTTCTAATCCTTGCCACACCAATTCTACTGCGCGTCTGTATTTACCCTCTGTTTTTAGTCTCTCAATCTCATTCTGTAGATCTCTGAGTGTACTTTCAGCAATATTAGCTCTTTTTCTTCTGGCCAGGATCTCAGTAAGATTATGTCTCTGATAGTA
>JAJRQD010000188.1 GCA_024280435.1 archaeon
GCAGATATCAAAGAGTATTCAGACTACTCAATACTTGGAGAGGTGATTGGAAATGAATTCAAAAAACATTCATTCACTTTTGGTGCCATACCTGAATTCCATGATCTGAGAAATCCGAGACCAGCAGAATTCAAGGCATTAGGTGCATCTTTAGCCGCTTTTGGTAGTCAACTTTATCATATCAAGGATGTCACACCAGAACAGGAATTGCTAATAGATGTAAGTTATGATGATGAGTTCATAGTCACAGATGAGATGATAAAAGAAACATATGCAGGTTTAACACCTCCAGATAACATCAATATCGCAGTCATCGGGTGTCCAAATGCAAATCTGGAAGAGATAGCCAACGTTGCAGAACTGGTCAAGAATAGAAAATTGAAAGATGGCAAAGAATTCTGGCTATTCAGTAACAATGCACACAAGGCACTAGCCATCAGCACAGGTTATATGAAAATACTTGAGGACGCAGGAGTCAAATTTTTTGTGGATACATGTCCCGAAGTTACACCATATGATAAAACTAGATTTGATAAGATACTGACCAATTCAATAAAAGCACAGCATTACATATCTGCACCTAGTTTGAATGGGATTCCAACTTATTTACTACCTTTGAAAGATTGTGTGGAGGTAATTTTCGAATGAGTATATTTGAGGGTAAAGCTATCAGATCAATTGGCAGTATTGAGATTGAGGGTGAAGCAATAGTAACCAAATCTCCAATAACTCTGTTAGGATTTGTGGATCCAGAAACTGGTAAAATCACTGAGAAAAAACACGATTTGAATGGTAAGAGTATCAGAGATATGATATTTGTTTTTCCAAGAGGAGTTGGCTCCACAGTCGGTCCGTATGTATTGATCAATCTGGTAAAGAATGGAATGGGGCCAAAAGCAATAATCAACCGGGAAAGTGATCAAGGTACTGTTTCGGGATGCAGTGTTGCAAAGATACCAATGGTTTATGGATTTGAAGAGGATCCCACAGAATTTATCAAATCTGGTGATAAAATTAGTATTAAAATAGAAGATGGAAAATCAGTTGTAACAATTCTGTCCTAATACTTATTTCAATATATTGTAATTATATCTATTTTTTTCAGATTAAACAAATCATATGTTTATTTTTATGGTGCCTCTCCAGGTAATAGGAAACTTAGTCCAAATGTATCCAAGATTGAGTGACCATATGTGTAACGACCACCTGCACCTGCTATTACCATAGTTAATAATGCAGAGGGTAATAGAGGAAGGAGGTACAGAATTGGAATAATCTTTGATTGATTATTGAATATATTTCGCTTATAAGCAATACCAAGGTATGTCTTCAAAAATATTGGTGCAAATTGTAGAAAGAATACAAATAATGACATTCTTATCTTGAATTCAAGCAGCTCATTATTAATTGCATTGTCAAGAGTGCCCGCAGCTAGAATTCCAGTTATTCCAGATATAATATATCCGAATAATCCAAGAATTATCAATACATAACTTGTAAATTCAAAACGATCGACAAAATTGTATATTGATTCAGCTCTTGAATTGGTCATCCATTTATGATCTTCTAACATATCCACTCCAACTGCCAATGCAAATGCAGTAGCTCCAGCAGTGAAACCCATAAGTAGTCCTATTATTGGAAAATGTATCACTGTTGGGTGACCAGTTTCCAAGAATTCAAAAATTGTATCAAAAATTAATACAAAAAAGTTTCCAGATTTATCTTCACTCATTATTATTCAATCTCCTTACGTATCAGATATACTGATAATATTATTGTAAATGCATATGTGAATGAACCAACAAATAAACTCAGAGAGATATATGTGAATAGATATAGAACTACATCTCTTGTCTCTTGAATATCCTTATCCTCTTCAACAGGTACAGGGTCACCACCTCCAAGAGTTAAATCAGTCAGTGCAAATTTCACATGTACGACTTTTGCTAGATTTTTATGATTGATATCAGATGCCAATAACATTGATACATTAGCAGCATTACTAAAGACTGCATCATAACCAGCTGTGTCTTTGGTATCAAGGGTTCTTTTTACCTCCCAACTAATTGATAAAGCAGTTGTACCATCTGTATCATTATTCTGTATCCTTTCCCAATAGAGATCATTCTGAAGATCAGGAACAGCATAGGGATTTGAAGTACCAGCAGCAGAGGCATCACCAACAGCACTAACCTCGCTAGTCTCACCAAAAATCCAGAAATCATCACCATCTTGCATTGGTTCCATCTCATCGTTGTAATTTTCTGCGTCTGCAGTTTGATCACCATCAATCTGCAGGGTGATCCATGACATTGAGATATCCATAGTCATAAGAAAGTATGCATGTGATCCATCAAACGCACTTTTAATCTCTCCATTCTCACCCCAGCTAGATACAGCAGAACCGGGGATATATTGCCAGAGATCAGATATTTGACCATCTCCAACCAGAACATTATCTTTCTTCACACCTATATCTGCTGTCGGTGAATAGAGAGTTATATTGTATGATAGAAGATCATCTCCTTTTATAGTGGCATCAGTAGATATTTTTGACTCTTCAATATTAAGAGCAGATGCATTTGGAGAGAAAAATCCTACTGACAATATTAATATCAATAAAATATGAAATCGCATTCTCATTTATATTCTAAATCTGTCTGCAATATTAATAAATATAATTAATGTTCAAAATAAAATTCGGTAATATAAATTGAAATTATTGAACAAAAAACCAATAATTAAAGTGTTTGTATATACGATATACAAGAAATTTTTAAAATAATGTAAAAATTACATAATTACCAAGAAATTTATGAGTATAAAGCATATATCATGATAATTTACTTTTTTGCTATAAATAAGACAGTTATTCAATATTTTCAAGAAATAAGGGACTAATGATTGATTTTTTACATTTTGATAATAAAAAAAAATTACAGTTACATTAGACCATTTCAATCATTTGAAGAAAAAAAATTACAAAATAGCAGTATTCGGACAGTAGAATTAAAAATTTGCACCATATATTATTATAATTTAGATAAATATGAAATTTTATATATTACCTATACACCTTTTATTTATATATGTATAATTTAGGAAGAATTACTGTTGTTATTCTTGTAATAAGCATGTTCTACAATATACCAATTGCAGAAACATCTAGTGTGTCTTATCCCACACCTGAACTTGATGCTTATGATATTGCCTATGATGGTGTAATATCAACAAATGAATACTATACCACCCTTAACTTGGGTGCTAATTTCAAATTGCATTACATGTTGAATAATTCAATAATATATATGGCAATGGAATCAGCTGTTACAGGATATGTATCAATCGGGTTAGGCGGAGATGGTATGAATGGTGCAGATATCTACATAGGATATTATGATACCCAACCACATTTCCAGGACAACTTTGGTAAATCAAGTGTAGCCCACTCAAAAGATGCAATTCAGAATGTAATCGGCTTTGGTGGATCAGATGATGGAACAACAACCATAATGGAGTTCTCCAGATATCTTGATACAGGAGATGCAGCTGAGGATTTTGTAATACCATTAGATACAGATATAGCATCAACCTATGCAATCCATGACACCAACGATGATTTTACATCAACACACACCGCTCGTGCACGTGTCACAATCAATTTTGCAAGTTATATCCCATCAGAACCACTAAACCTTGCAGGTTCACCAGATGATTCCAAGAGTAAACTCACCTGGGACCCACCATATTCTGATGGAGGTCAGGCTATATCCTACACAGTATATAGATCTGATACTTCAGGTTCTGGTTATTCCCAGGTTGGAACAACAACCCAGAATAATTATGATGACACAACTGTCACTAATGGGCAGACTTACTATTATGTTATCACTACAACCAATGCAAAAGGTGAGAGTACCTATTCAAATGAAATTGCAGTTACCCCATCAGGTCAGATTGGTACACCACAGAATATAGCAGGATCCGTCGGCGATGGTTATGCATATCTTAGCTGGACACCCCCTGCAACAGATGGTGGATCACCAATCACTGGATACAATGTGTACAGAAGTGATACCAGCGGTGGAGAACTAACCATGGTTGGAACTACCTCCTCTCTGAATTATAATGATACCACAGTCACAAATGGGTTTACATATTATTATGTATTGACCGCATTCAATGCATTATCAGAGGGAGTACAATCATCAGAAACATCATTATCACCAATAGGTAAACCCACGGTTGTACTTCAGTTGAGAGGATTTGCAGATTCATCCAGTGTTACATTGAATTGGAATGAACCTTTATCACTAGGTGGATACCCATTTGTAAAATACAATGTGTATAGAAAGTTAATCTCTGAGACAAATTTTGTATTTATCGGATCAAACACAACAGCAGTCACAGCCACAGAGTATTATGATACAGCAGTGGTAAATCAGGAAATATATGATTATTATGTAACTGTTGAGAATAGCTTTGGGGAAAGTGACCCATCAGATCAATTCCAGATAGTAGTTGCTCAGGTTCCATACCAGATAACAGACATAGCAATTCAACCTTCATATCTGAATTTATCATTATCATGGACAGCACCTTTTGATAATGGTTTTACAATCACAAAATATTCCATTTTCAGATCGGAAAATTCATCCTTAATTGATGAACTATTCATTGCCAACACAACTGAACTATTCTATAATGACCTCAGTGTTGACAATGGTATTGAGTATTATTACAGAATCCTTGCAATCAATTCCCAGGGTGCAGGGCCATTATCACAGGCAGTATCATCAATTGCAGGGGTCATCCCAGATACACCCCTCAATTTCAAAGGAAGTGTACTTGATAAGAGTATTTTACTGCAATGGCAAGTCCCAGATAGTGATGGAGGAAGTCCCATACTTTCCTATAGAATATATCGATCTGATGCAAACACAACTGAGGCAAAGGTATTTGATGAATTTGAATTGAATTTTACCGACACCGGGTTGACAAATGGTGTTGAGTATGATTATGCAATTGTTGCAGTGAATTCACTGGGTGAAAGCAATAGAGTTTTATTGACAATGAAACCAGGTGTAGTACCAGATAGACCAGATACACCCTCGCTAACACTTTTTGAAGAATATGTTCTATTAGAATTCTCCGATCCTAATGATGGAGGATATGAGATCACCCAGTTTAATGTATACCGAACATCCAAAAGTGGAGTGAATTACGCATACTTAGGTTCGGATAGAAATAGTTTCTCAGATGTCAACCTGATTAAAGGTGCAACATTCTTCTATGCCATTGCAGCAGTAAATGCATTGGGAGAAAGTCTATACTCTTTTGAGGCAAACATAACAATACCATTTGACCCATCACCACCCAGAAATCTTGCATCGCTAGCAGGTGATAAGGTAGTGGCACTATCTTGGGGTACCCCTTTAAGTGGAGCTACCGACATTATTCAATATAATATTTACAGATCAAGTAATGTAACTAACACTTTTGAGAAGGTTGGAAATTCAACCGAGTTAAATTTTGTTGATTTCAATGTAACAAATGGTATTGTATACTATTATTATGTTGTTGGTCTTACTAATCTAGGTGAAGGTCCCAAATCGAACACTGTTACAGCAATACCACAGGTAGTAGTTACAACAGTAAACACCAATAGTACAACAATTGATGGAAACAATACTGAAACATGGATAGAACGCAATTCTGAACTGGTATTAACAATATCATTGTTCCTTTCTTTTGGTATGATTGGTTCAACATTCCTAATACTTCGTAAATTTAAAAATTAAATTGAAATTATATATAAAAAAATAGTAATCATAATTATTTATAAGATCATGCAAAAAAAAATACTATAATGTTTGCCATACAAATTTAATTGAATTGTCGTTCGGAAAATAGAATATAATTCGTACAAATGAGTAACAATAATATATACAATGGATGATATTTTTATTATTCGGCATATAAAAATAGAAATTTTATAACATAAGAGTATAATTTATATACTTTATTTACCATATTATTATGTATGGAGTGTTTAATTTGTCAAAGTTAATTAAATTAATATTTCTCATATCGATCATTGTTTTCTCTGCAGCTGCTCAGGGAACTTACGATGATACATCTGTTGAGGTAAATTCAATATTACCCACAAATCCAATCAGCAGCAATGCAATTATTGAGGATGGAATTTTGAGTGCGGGTGAGTATGATTATGATTTTGATATCAATGGAAAAGGTAGTTTTTTCTTCTCATATTCGATCATAGGTGATACCATTCATATGGCACTGAAATCACCTGCACTGGGATGGATCTCTGTGGGAATTGGATATACAGGACCCATGGCAGACTCCGATACATACACAGGTTATGTGGATGATAATGGAGTTGCATTTATGGATGATTACTGGTCAACTGGTGATCCTGGACCTGCGGGATTAGCAGTACCGGATTATGATGCACAACAGGATGTACTTACCTATGCAGGTAC
>JAJRQD010000189.1 GCA_024280435.1 archaeon
CTCGTCCAGAAATAATTCAACAAATACATATTAAATATCTGGATGCTGGTGCGGACATAATTGAGACAAATACATTTGGTGGGTCTTCGATCGTTCTCTCTGAATATGGTCTGGAAGATAAAACACGTGAGATAAATTTACAAGCGGCAAAAATTGCACGAGAGTGTGTAGATAGATATAAAAATAGATTTTTAGCAGGATCCATTGGACCTACCACTAAGTCATTGATACTAAATGATGAGGTTAGTTTTGATTATCTGAAAGAAAGTTATTATCAACAGATACTTGGTCTTGTGGAGGGTGGAGTTGATTTTCTATTCATTGAGACTGCACAGGATACACTGAATGTGAAAAGTGCAATTCATGCTGTGAAGAAGGCTGAAATATATTTTGGTACAAAGATTGAATTTATACTCTCAGCCAGTATAGATCAGAATGGAAAAATGCTTACTGGACAGGATATAGAAGCATTCTACTCCTCTGTAAAGGGGTACAATCCAATTGTCATAGGTATGAATTGTGCAGTAGGTCCAAAAGATCTTAGAGAACCACTCTCAATATTGAATGAGATCGCAGATATTCCAGTAATGATCTTTCCAAATGCAGGATTACCAAATGAATTTGGTGAGTATGATGAAACACCACAAGTTTTCAGCTCTCACTTGAAAAAATATTCTGAAGCTGGTTTTCTGAATATATTAGGTGGTTGTTGTGGTACTACACCTTCACATATTGCCATGTTACATCAGCAAATTGCACAGATAGAACCAAGAAAAATAGAAAATAAAGTAGAATATTTCAATGTTTCAGGAATTGAAAAAGTGGAGCCGGATAGTATAATTAGACCAATAATTGTTGGTGAGAGATCAAATGTTCAGGGAAGCAGAGCTTTCAAGCGACTTATCAGAGCAGAGAAGTTTGATGAGGCACTAGAGGTGACAAAAGCACAGATATCAAAAGGTGCACAGATTATTGATGTTTGTCTTGAAGATACTGAATTCAGTGAGATGGATGCAATTAATCAATTCTACCCACTACTGAACAGAGCTATCAAGTCACCAATCATGATTGATTCAACTAGTCCTGAATCAGTTGAGCTTGCTTTAAAATACTGTCAGGGTAAAACAATTATAAATTCTATAAATTTAGAATCAGGTATTGAAAAGTTTGAAAAACTAGTATCTATTGCTAAAAAATACAATGCTGCACTTGTTGTTGGACTAATTGATGAGGAGGGTATGTCCTTATCATATGAAAGAAAAATAACAGTAGCAGAGAGAATGTATGACCTGTTGGTTGATAAGTATAAAATGGATCCGAAGGATCTAATATTTGATTTCCTAGTATTCACAGTAGATTCTGGCTTAGACAAGAATTTACTTGGTACTGCCAAAGGAACACTTGATGCAATTAAATTCTTCAAAAAAGTAGACCAGATATTATGACCATACTTGGTATCAGCAATGTATCATTTGGATTGCCAAAAGAGGGAAGAGAAGTTCTTAATGCAGTATATTTCTATCATTGTGTTCAAGCAGGTCTTGATATGGCAATTGTTAATCCTGAAAATTTAATAAGATACAATAATATTTCCACAAAAGAAATAGAGTTATCTGAGAATTTGATATTTAATCAGAGTATGGAAACTATCACACAATTCACAGAGTACTTCAGAAACAAAGATCCTAGTTTGAAATCAATCCAAAAAGATAGTAATAAACAGTCACCAGATGTATCATTAAAATCTGCAATTGTTATGGGAACAAAATCAAATGTAATATCAGATCTTGATAATTTGTTGAAAAAATTATCTCCACTTGAGATCATCAATTCTATAATAATGTCGGGTATGGATGAAGTTGGTAGATTATTTGAACAGGGAAAAATGATTGTTACAGAGGTACTTCAAAGTGCAGAGGTTGTGAAAAAAGCAGTTTCTTATCTAGAACCATTGATGTTGAACCAAGATGATAGTAACAAGAAGAAAATACTATTGGCAACTGTCAAGGGTGATGTTCATGACATAGGTAAAAATCTTGTTAGAATTATTTTTGAGAGCAATGGATACAAGGTGGTAGATATTGGGATAAGAATTGATAGTAATCAATTAATCAAGAGTATAAAAGAACATAATCCAGATATTGTCGGTTTAAGTGGATTATTGGTGAAAAGTAGCAGATATATGGTAAATATTGCAGAACATCTGAAAGAGGAGGGAATTGATTTACCACTGATTGTAGGAGGAGCTGCACTAACACTGAAATTTGTAAACAAGGAGATTGTACCCAAAGCTGCAAGTACTGTCATATATGCAAGAGATGCCATGTCTGGACTTTCTAAAGTCAATTCTCTATTCAGAGATAACTAAGAGGTGTAATTATGAATAAATCAAATATTCAATCTGTAACTAAACTACCCATTCCAATGACATTTGATCTTATTAATTTAGATAATATTGATTTGGAAGAGGTATGGAAATATTCTAATACTAAATATTTTTATAGAAAGCTACTGAGGTTTCCCAGAAATATAGATAATGCATTGAAAGATAGAGACCCCAAAGCGATTAAATTATATTCGGATGTTAAAAGGTTGAAAAAATCAATTAAACACAAAGATATTATGAAGCCAAGGGTGTTATTTCAGTTTTTCAGATGTAATTCAGATAATAACACTATATTCATTAAAAATGATAAAGAAACCAGTTTTACATTCCCAAGACAAACAAAAGAGCCATTTTTATGTTTAAGTGATTATATAGATAATAAAGAGGATACAATTGCATTTTTTGTAGTTACTTCTGGAAGGGAAATACTTGAATATGCAAAAGAGTTGGAGAATGAGGGAAAATTCAATGACTCGTTTATTATTCAGAGTATTGCAGTATCAACTGCAGAGGCTTTGGCAGAATTTGCACATCATAAAATCAGAGAATTATGGGGAATTACAAATCACCAAGATTTAAAAGAAGATACAGGAAAAAGATATAGCTTTGGATATCCAGCCTGCCCAGATATGTCAGATCAAATGAGAATATGGGAATTATTAGATCCAGAAATGCATATCAATGTATCATTGACTGATTCATATATGATGATTCCGGAGGTTTCAGTATCTGGAATTGTATTTCATCATCCAGAATCTACTTATTTCAGGATATAGCTGAGTGAACCACCTGAAGGAAGGCTTCTGAGCAGGTTAATAGGATTGCACATGTTAATTAACACATCAAAAAATAGTTATTACACAAATTAAAATTATTAGATGGAAATATATTTACAATTAAAAATAATCAGTGAATTAATAGAACTTTATTAAAGAGGATTGGTAAGTTGAAAATATCTGTTGAAATCGAACCACCAAATTTACCACTTCAATCACTAGAGCAGATGAATCAAAAATTATTTGATGATATCAAAGAATATATTCCATATGTTGAGATGATCTCAATCACAAACAGACCTGTTTATGGATACTCTTCTTTATCAACTGCCAAATGGCTACAGAGCTATCTGATAAGTAATAATAAAGATACAAGAGTAAGTCTACATCTAACCACTAGATTATCACATTATGATGTATATACACAGATACTTGATGCACATGCTAATAAGATAACAGATATTTTACCCATACTAGGCCATCCAAGAGGTCCTAAAGATAATAATTATTTTAAAAATGGATTTGACATTCTTGGCTTCTCCTCATATCTAATATCTGGTAAAAAAGAATATCTATCAACAAAATATCTGGATATGCTTGAACAGGGAAAACTAGTCCAACCGATCAGTAATTCAGATATAATCGTGGGTAATGTTATTGATATCAATCCGTACAAGATAATAAATGAAGGTAAAAAAATTGATATTAGAGAAAAACAGATACAATTTGCCCGTAAAAAAGAAAAATTAGGTGCCAAGTATCTGATCTCACAGGGATTTTATAATGCAGATTATTATTTTGAATTTGTAGATGATGCAGAATTATCAATACCTGTAATTCCTGGTATACTACCATTACGATTGAGGTTAATTGAATTATTTGGATTACCTATTGATACCATATCCAAACAGCATTTAAGAGGTCTTTTCACAACTGATGAGGAAATTAAAGTAGGAAATCAGTATACAAGAAAATTAGTCGAGGATTTAGATGATAATGGATGTGATCAGGTTCATATATATTCAATTAGTAATTATAATAATTTCTTTGATATATTGAACATTGACAAAATTAAGAATAATTAAAATTAACACATTATTACAATATAGAATAAATAATCATTTATTTACCGTTTTATTAGTAAAAATCGAATGAAAAAAAAATACTATCTATCATCAGAATCAGTGACAGAAGGTCATCCAGACAAAGTTGCAGATCAGATTTCAGATGCCGTTCTAGATGCTATGCTAAGAAAGGATAGTAATTCACGAGTAGCATGTGAGACTTTTGTTACCACAGGTATGGTACTAATAGGTGGTGAGATCTCTACCGATTCTTATGTGGATCTTGGTAAGGTAGTTCGTGATGTTATCAAAGATATTGGATATACACATCCGGAAATTGGATTCTACTACAAGGATATTGCAGTGCTGAATGTTATTCACGAACAATCTGTGGATATTGCACAGGGGGTTGTAAAGCAGAGTCCCGAGGAACAGGGTGCGGGAGATCAGGGTCTTATGTTTGGATATGCAATCAATCATACTGAGCAATTAATGCCTTTACCAATTGAACTTTCACATGATCTAACCTTTAATCTTACTAAACTAAGGAAAAGTGATAAACTAGATTATTTACGACCCGATGGTAAATCACAGGTAGCAATCAAATATGAAGATGGAAAACCTGTTGAGGCAACCAAAGTGGTAATCGCAACACAACATGCTGAAGATGTATCACAGGAAAAAATCAAAGAGGATATGTTGGAAGAACTGATTAAACCGGTAATAGGAGATTATTTCACCGATAAAACTGAGGTAATTGTCAATGGGACAGGTAAATTTGTTATTGGAGGTCCACATGGAGATGCAGGACTAACTGGTAGAAAAATTATAGTGGATACCTATGGTGGTGCTGGATATCATGGTGGAGGTGCATTCTCGGGTAAAGATCCCAGTAAAGTGGATAGAAGTGCATCATATGCAATGAGATATGTTGCAAAGAATATAGTGAAACATGGATTGGCAACTGAGGTTAACGTACAGGTTGCCTATGCAATTGGTGTGGCAGAACCATTCTCATTCAGTATTGACACAAAAGGTACTGGAACTATTCCAGATGAGGATATACGTAAAAAAGTCTTGGATCAATTTGATCTGAGGCCTGGGATGATTATAGATCGATTGGATCTAAAAAGGCCAATATATCAACCAACAGCTGCTTATGGACATTTTGGTAGAAAAGATATTAATTTGCCTTGGGAAGAGACTGATTTATTCTAAAACTAATTATTGATTTAATATAAAATGCTTATTCTTCACGAAGTACTTCTACTATTTTACGTTTAGTTGCAGCTCTGAAGCTGGGAATAACTGCCAGTACCACAGATATCATCACAAAAAATATCATCTGCTCATTAACTGTCTGGCTAAAGTTAGGAGTGAGTTCAAATAGTGTTTTATTGACAATAGCAACCCAAAGATTAACTGTGATATATTTAGCAAGGAAAAAAGCAGGAATTACAGATGCCAAACCTACAACTATTCCCTCAAAGAGTATCTGTATAGATAAATTGATCCGAGTATATCCAAATACCTGTAATAGTGCCAATTCTCTCTCTCGTTCAACAATTGCAATCAACAGGGTGGTGAATATCGAGACTGCACCGACAATCAGGCTGATAGTAGTCATCATAAGAATAATTGCAGACTGTGAATTTGCAAGAGATGAGAACCTCTGATGATAGAAATCACTTGTGAATGCACCTATGATCTCTGGAAAATCCTTGTTCAGATGATCCTGTATCTCATTGATATCATATCCATCTTTGATAGTCACAAGTAACATATTGTTGAATACAGTGGGCCTCAGAGGATGTCCTTCTGGATATGGATTGATATAATTATTCAGATACTCTATATCCACAATAATTGAGGAACTAGAAATTAATTCATTGGCAATACCAACAACCGTCATATTGAACTGTGTATCAAGAAGATTAAATCTCAGTATATCTCCAATCTCAAATCCAAATGAGCCTGCAACATATCGTGAGAGTACTATTTCAGATGAATTGGTATCAAACCACTCACCTTCTGATAGTATATTATCAATCTCAAACATACTTGTATTACGATAATATCCCATAAGAAATGTCAGTTTCTCGGGTATATCTGTTAATTGTACCAGTTGATTGACATATGGTTCAACATTATCAATTCCAGTAGTTGATGTGATATTATCAATCAATACTGTATTCGCTGCATTCTGAAAACCTATATTTATCTCCATATCAAAATTCACATTGTTGGTATAGTAATTATTCACAGTGTAATCAATTGATACATAGGTATAAGCCAATGACCATGCAAATGATAGTGCAAGTGTGAAGGCAATGATGGTCAGAATACTTCTGGTTCGATTTCTAGTAAGATTCTTCACTGCATTTCTCACTATTTTTATCGGGATAACAGAGCCAATCATAAATATCAAACCTCTGTTCTTGAGCTCATTTGTTTTCCCACGCATTGCTTCATACGGAGTCATCTTCAATAGATTTGCAACTGCAAGAATAGTGAAAGTATAGGTGACCACAGCAGAGCTAACCAATGTGAAAGAGATTGATATAACAGAGAAGTCATGCTTGGTGGAGATCAATCCCCAAGATTCAGCCATATCATTTACAAGATATTTAATCATCTCCCTAGCCAGTATTAAACCGAAAAATATACCAAATAATGATAATATAGCTACTTTCAGCACATAGGATAGGATGATACTCCTTCTCTTCACACCATAGGAGAATATAGCACCCAGAGTTGTTTTCTGTTCATTGACATATCGATTCATCACCACAAATATAATAACTCCCGCAACCAGAAATATGAATATTGATGCTGCGAACATATATTCAGAGGTGAGTTTCAATGCATCCTGTAGGCCCTCTCTGAATGAGGCCTCTCTGACAAACCATATCAGAGCCACCTCGGTGATTTTATTCAATTCCTCCTCCAGTTTATCAGCTAGAATTATCAACTGATCTTTATCTATCTTATCAAAATAGATTGGGGTGGATGTTATTGGCATATCACCATCAATACCTAGCATTTGTGTTATACCATCTGGATTTAACATTAGTAATCCAAATTGGCTAATCTGATAAGATGAGTACTCTATTGATTTGACAAATCCAGAGATTGTAACTGTGTATGGACCATTGAATGAATAGATTATGACCTTATCACCAATAACAATACCATCTGCAATTGCCTGAGATTCCAGCATTACCGCCTCTTCTGCGGTATCTGGATAGTTTCCCTTCTCAAGTACCACTTGATTTATCCTTGCCAGATTATTTTTATCAATAGAGATCACGTCAACATTGATCCAGGTATCAACAGGTAGTTCACCAGCTCCTTTTGCCTGCATTTTAGAACTGAACTGCATTCTTGATTCCACTATAAATTGACCTTTATCAAACTCTGAATTATCAGTTATTATATTCTCAATATTATTTGTGATATTAGCAGGAATAGTATCCTTATAGAATACATTCAGATGTGCCAGACCATACTCAGTCTCCTCTTCCACAATTATATTTTCAAGATTATATGGAAGGTCAAGAAATGCAATTGGAAATGCAGTAACCAGGACTAATGCAAGCACAATGACAAATGATCTTGATTTATGAAACCACAGATCTCTTATTGCAGCCTTGTATATCTTCCTCATAACTTCAATTCCTCTAATTTACCATCTGACATCTTGAATACTCTGTCTGCCAGATCTAGTAGTGACTGATCATGTGTCACCATAATTACAGTACTACCATATTTTTTCGATACATCTTTGATTAGCTGTACCATATTACGTCCGGTCTCCTCATCCAATTGTCCAGTTGGCTCATCCACAATTATCAACTCCGGATGCTTGGCAATTGCACGGCCAAGAGCAACTCTCTGTCGTTCTCCTCCGGATAACATCGATGGATATGATTTCTCCCTACCTTCCAGACCGACAGCTGAGAGTACATCATATGCCCGTTCTTTTAGTTTTTTACCACGTATTCCAACAAGTTCTGCTGCCAGTTCAACATTCTCCTGTGCAGTCAATGTTGGTACCAGAGAATAGAATTGAAATACAAATCCCACATATTTTCTTCTGTAATCAGTAAGTTTAGCCTTTCCAAGACCTTCCAGATGTTGACCTGAAACAATTACATTTCCAGAAGTTGGTTGATCAACTCCACCAATCATATTAACAAGTGTAGACTTCCCAGAGCCTGATGGCCCCATTATAATGATAAAAGATGATCGTTCTATTTCAAATGTAACATTATCAAGTGCCCGAACAACAGTCTCACCTAATTTGTAATGTTTGTTGAGATTCTCAACCACAATATGTGATTCCATAGGTTGTGGATAACTCAATCCAATAAAAATTAGATCATATATGAATCTATTTTTTGCTGTCGAGTAATAATTTGTTGATTTTAATTCCGAGAATGATCATTTGCAAAATAAGCAAGTGCCATTATTGAATGCAATCTGAATATATCCTTTCTATTGATATGTTTATTCGTGAGAAATGCAGTTGCACCAGTATGAGTTCTTGCATTCTCAATTCCAGTATGTCTCTCAATAATATCTCCCAGCTCTATATTTCCACCATCAAGCTCCTCCACTATAAAAGAGGGAAGCCGGATGATTGTCTCACCACCCCATGCAAATTCCTTGCCATTTGTTGCCACACATGCAGAGAATAGATGCATATCACCTCTAATATGACATACACCACCTTCATGTGCTATTGCAATATCTGCACCACTCTCTCTCAAAGCATTCAAAACACGTGTTTTTGCACCAAATCTTGTCTCTACCTTGCTTGTTGGCATTTTGGAAACACCTGAACTGGCATTTACAGGAATTATCTTGTATTCATCATAATATATTTTTGCAGCTTCCTCCACTGCAAATATCTTTGCAGGATTAAGAGATGCAGAGGCGATTGAAATACACATAATCCTATTTTTCATATATAATTTGAATAATTATCCATTGTGGAGTATAGCAAAGATTTAAAATCAAATTAACTTATCTAAATCAATGTATTATGGTAAAAAAGTAATTCTTAGAGGCCTAGAGTTATCAGATGTGGATAGCATTATGAAGTCCTGGAATAATCTGGAACTTAGACGTACACTTGCACAAAGCCTGCCAGTTACCCGGGAAGAGGAGCTTGAATGGATTAGAAAAAGCTGGAAAGAGAGAAGTGCCGGAACTTCCTATCAATTTGCAATCACAGACCACAAAAATAACTTTCTAGGAACAACTGGATTTTTCAGTATCAATAAAATTAGTAGATCAGCAGAGCTAGGAATTGCAATATATGACATTAAGAACAGGGGAAAAGGATATGGAACTGATGCTGTGATCACTTTATGTGCAATTGGATTCAATATTCTAAATTTCCACACTATTAGACTGAACTATATTGAGAACAATAAAGCAGCAAAGGCATACTACCGAGCTGGTTTTCAAGAAATTGGAAGGATGCGAGATGCAATTTTCAAGCATGGAGAATATTTGGATCTGATATATATGGATATTATTGAAAATGAATTCCGGGATAAATTTTCAGAGTATACTCTGTTCAGACAAGAATAATGTGCAATATTTCAGTATTAATACGATTTTATTATATTATCCAGCAAATATATTTGTTTAATGCAACAAATAACAAAGAGAATTACAGATTTTATTAACACACTTGATAATATCAATAATGTAGTTGTGGTGGTTGGTGCTGGAATATCAGTGGGCTCTGGCTTGACTACATTCCGTGGACCAGGTGGTCTGTATGAGAACAAGACAGTTGAGGAATTGGCATCCAGAGCAGGATTTGCAGAGGACCCATTGTTAGTATGGAGTTGGTACAAAGCAAGAATGGAGAGAATGTTTGAGGTGGAACCAAATTCAGCACATCATGCACTGGTAAAACTTGAAAGAAGAGGTCTATTATCTCTTCTGATCACTCAGAATGTGGATGGATTACACAGGAGGGCGGGTCAAAGCAAATTAATAGAGATACATGGTACCGTAGTGAAAACACATTGTTTTGACCATTGTGGAAGAACTGCTGAACTTGATGGGCCACCAGAAGATATCCCAGTAAAATGTGAATGTGGATCATATCAGAGGCCATCTGTGGTCTGGTTTGGTGAACAACTGAATTCGGAACATCTACAAAAAGTGGATGAGGTAATTGACAATGCAGATCTGATGATAACAGTGGGCACCAGTGGTTATGTATATCCAGTTGCTAATTTTCCATTTGTTGCCAAACATAAAGGGGTAAAGCTTGTGGATTTCAATATAAATCGCACACAGATTTCAGATATGGCAGACCTATTTGTACAGGTACCATCAGAGATTAGTCTACCGATATTTGTGGATGAGTTAATTGTGAGAAACTTTTAGGTGGGCTCGCATAATTCAAATATAACAATAAAAATATCAAATCTGTGAGAGCATTGATACTATCTGATCTTCATGGTCATTATACAAATATCAAGGATTTAATAGTAGATGCAGATCCAGATCTTATAATCCTCACAGGTGATATACCCACTTCAATTGATATACCAGTATTGATTTATTCATATATCAAAGGTAGAAGAAAAGAGTATATAAGACAGATTTACAGCAGATTCAATGAGAGACTCTCTTACAGGCAGATTAGGACTGCACGCAGAATATTAATACAGTTAACTGAGTTTAATATTCCAGTTGTCTTCATTCATGGAAATACAGAGCTAAAGTCCACAAGAAACTGGTTGGAATTATTTGCTCATAGATTTGCAAATCTGCATTACATCGCAGATAGCGCAGTTGAGATTAAAAATAAATTGTTTATTGGTCATGGATACACAGCAGTGCCATCTGATTACAAAAGAGAGAGAACCCCGGGAGAGATTGATATAGATGAAGATTACAGTAAATTGACCAATACCATAAATAATGCAATAAAAGCACATCCAAAGAGTAAGGATATTATATTAATCTCACATTCTCCACCGCTGAACACATCAGTAGATTATCTTTCGCACAAACAATACCATGCAGGCTCAGTCAATGTAAGAAAAGTACTAGATGATGGTATAGTTTCCAAAGTTGTATCTGGGCATCTGCATGAGGCATTTGGTACACACAGAACTGATAGCTGGTGGGCTGTGAATGCAGGAAGTGTACTTGAGAATGTTGCATGTACTATAGATCTCAATACAGGGAAAACAATGTGGTATACAGGTTTCCACAATAAATTCTCATTATCAAGCATTCTCTACTCTTCTAGAAATAAATTAAGATAAAAATTAAAAGGTCAAATATATAAAATCAAGAATTTGTCATGGATAGCACATTGTTTATTGTCTTGACAAATTCAGATATTCTGAATGGCTTCACCACAAATTCACTAGCTCCAGCTGCCATACATCCCTGTACAATACTCTGATTAGAGATACTAGTCACCATTATTACCTTGGCAAAGGGATCAATTCCAAGAATCTCTCTGAGAGTTCGTAAACCATCCTGTTTGGGCATTACCACATCGAGTAGGATTACATCCAATTCTATCCAGTGATCAAGGAATTTATCAACTGCATCTATACCATCAACTGCCTCTACCAGTACATTATGACCCATTTTCATTAATAACTTCTCTGCCATTTTTCTAATGAAGCGAGAGTCGTCTATTAACATGAAATTTGCCATAGTCCACCATATTCAATATCATTTTTAACTTACATGATTGATAAAGTAGGAAATCAGAATATGGATACTAATTCTTCACCACTTTACTAAAATTTATACCTATTCAAATAATAGATGTTAAATTTAATATTTACTGAATTATTATACATCAAAAAACAATGTCCAAGTATTTTGATTAATTTTAGTTTCCAAGTTGTTTATTTATTTTACTGATAATATCTGCCTTTGAAGATCTTGTGGTCACATCTGAGATATTCATCTCTATTGCAATTTTAAGTAATTCGCTCTTAGTCAGTTTCTTAAGATCTAATGGGCTATCTGCAAAGCCAGTATCAACACTATCTACTTTTTTGAATTTACTGGCATTTGCCTGAGTGTACTCATCAATATCATCTTTATCCAGATCAACTATTGAACGTGTATCCACAACAACTTCATCTGCATCACCGCTCTCTTTCATAATCTTCTCACGGAGTGTCTGCAGTTGTGATGCATCAAGTATATCATATTCTGAAAGTAATACCTCAAGTGATAGTAGTACTGTCAGACCATAGTCAGTTCTTGCAACTCCCTGAAGGTAAGCTGCCTGCTCTTTACTAGAGATCAAGTCTATGGTTGATTGTATTTTATCTGTTGCAATTGAAATCACTGCCTCTACATAGTCAACAAGTAATCCAACAATTGAACCGCCGGATTTTACTATTACAACGTATATTCTACTCTCCTCATCTTCCAACAATTGATCGTAATCATCTCGGGTTGTCATATCCGTGATTGATAGCCTCTTTTTCAGATCAATTACTGTCACAATCTCACCTCGGTAATTAATTACTCCTGCTGTGTGTTCTGGTGCTTGTGGTATCTCTGTTATGCTAGACGGGGTAAATACTTCGTTTATCTGATGTACGTCAATTGCATAATACTCATTATTAAGTTTAAATGCTACGAACTTTTGTTCTTCCTGTAATGTGGACATCTATAATTCATGAAAAGAATTGCCTTATATTAACTTTGAGCGTCATTACATGAACTTTGAACAAAATAATTAATTATCTAAAACTTAATCAAAACTAGTTTTTAGAATGAAAATAATGAATTAATATACTTGGTAAACTAACTATAATATTGTGGTTAAATAATATTGCAAACATTATATTCCAAATTAATCAAAGATTTAAAATGATTTTAATTTCATTTTTTTGGAAAAAGATAGTTAGCCACACAAAATTATTTAATAAGATTAATTCTTACTCAAAATTGTAAATGTCTAAGAAGATACGTGTTTTGATCGTAGACGATGCTCGCTTCATGCGACTTGTTCTTCGAAGGATACTCACACAAGCAGGTTACGACGTCGTAGGAGAAGCGAGAGATGGAATTGAAGCTGTAGAAATGTATGCAGATAAAAGACCAGATGTTATGACACTCGATATTGTGATGCCTAGATTAAACGGTATTCAGGCAGTCAAACAGATTATAGAATTTGATCCGTCAGCCAAGATCATAATGGTAACAGCTCTTGGTCAAGAATCATTTGTGCTTGATGCAATTAAATCAGGTGCACGTGAATTTATAATAAAACCATTCAAAAACCTTGAGATTGTTAAAGCAGTTAAGAAGACAGTTGGTTAAAGTGATTAATTTGTTGTGAAATCCACAAGGTCTAGAGAATCAGATGCCTCAATATTTTTTATAATGTATTCAAGCTCTTTGGCACTGATATTGTTCTCATATAACCAGATTAATGTCTTCACAACTATCCTTCTACGAACTTCTCTACTGCACATGATAAATATTGAAATCTTTGTATAAGAACTAGTTAGTATTTTTTTTATGCAGTAGATCAGAGTTCTTTTTATTCCATTATGAGAGTTATTATCCAGTTATTAGAATAAAATAGGCTCTGCTGTCTAAAATCATATAAAATTGGGAGAATATCCTCAAAGAATGAAAGTATTTAATAATTCTAGAATTATTATTTATTTGTTGTCAATCAAAGTACTAGTGGCGGATAAATCAGCTCAAGATATTGATTTTATCAGTAAAGCAATAATTGCAGATCATAAATTCAAGGTGATTGCCAAAGCAAGATCTGGTCTGGATATTATCTCATATTCAAATAAAACTAAGATTGATGTTATTGTTATGACCACTAGACTTGAGATGCAGACTGACAAGATATTGAAAAGATTAATGGAGAGAAAACCCACAGCAGTACTTATACTGCAAGATACATATGATACAGAACAGTATGGTCAGAATTATGATTATGGATTGGTAGATAAGATACTAGTTAATTTCAATAAAGGAGGGATTGTGATAAACACAGCGTCAATGAACACACGTATTCAACTACTATCCAAAGTTAATGTCAAGGATGTATCACAAATAAAGAAAGCAAGTGGTGTTCAATCAAGAAGAAAGCTCAGAGATCTTATCGGGAGAAGTGCCAAAAAGATCACACCTAGTAAATTAGTTGCACCAATACCCAAAGATAAGAAGATAATTATTATTGGCGCATCAACAGGAGGGCCAAGATTGTTATCAAAGCTTATTCCACATATGCCTATAAATCTACCACCTGTAATTATTGTTCAACACATACCAGTTGGATTTATAGAGGGATTTGCAAGGAGAATGGCCAATGTCTCCCGAATAAAGGTGAAAATGGCAAGAGAGGGTGAGATACTATCACCAGGTACGGTATACATTGCACCGGGAGGTAAGCATCTGAAATTGGGATCAAGAGGTTCTATGATGCCGAGAATTGAGCTAGATGACGGACCTGCGGTTAATTTTGTCAAACCAAGTGTGGATGTGACATTATTCTCTGCCATTGAGATATGGGATAAAGATGTGATCTCAGTAATTCTGACAGGAATGGGACAAGATGGCTTAGAAGGCTCGAAATTACTGAAAAAGAAAGGTGGTAGAATTATAGCACTAAATAAAGAGGATGCCGATATCTACGGAATGAACAGAGCAGTCATCGAAGCAGGTATTGTAGATAAGATATTGCCAGCAAATGAAGTAGTAAAAGGAATAATTGAAACACTGAGAGGAAGATAATAGTTAACAATCCTTATTCAATGTTAATAAGATAGTTATAATAGATAATAATTGACTGCATTTTTCAATTGTCTAGGGACTACAATTATTAATCGTTATCTAATATAGACGATTAGGAACTCTCGGAGGTACATGATATAATTGAGCTTTGAAGATGATTTATCTGAATATAAGGATATTTTCCTCGCAGAATTGAGCGAGAATATATCACTATTAAATACAACTCTACTAGAAGTTGAGAAGAATCCCAGTAGTACAAATCTTATACAAGATCTTGTACGAGCTGCACATACTGTCAAAGGTATGGCTGCAACTATGGGTTATGATACACTGACAAAATTAACACATGAGATTGAGAGCTACTTATTGACTTTGAGTACAATCTCAAAACCATTAATACAGACATTATTCAAAGCAGCAGATAAAATGCAGGAGTTCCACGATGCAGTAGAAGCAGACAGAGATATCACCAGAATTGAGATTAATTCTGTGATCAATGCTATGAAATCAAAAGGTATGCCAGATGATGATGTGAAAATTGGTCAGAAATATAAACTGCAGATTAAATTCAATAAAAATACAAGACTATTGGGTGCAAGAGGATTTCAAGCATATCGTGTGATAGAATCAATGTGTGAGATACTAGTTTCAGACCCACCAATAGATGTGTTACAGGATGGTAATCTTCTTGGAGATATAGAGATGGAGATACTCACATATGAGGCAGATAGTGCCATTAAACGTGAGATCACAGCAGTTGGAGATGTGGATAACGTGATAATGTCTGCATTGCATGATGAAACTGCTCCCACAAAAACAGTTACCACTCCCAAAAGACGAGGAAGGGCAAAAACATCCACCCGTGCAATACAATCAGTCAGAGTTAATCTAGATAAGCTAGATATTGTTGTTGATCTACTGGGAGAACTGGTGATCACACGTGGTAGGTTCCAGAGTCTGGTAGATTCTATGAATCCAGAGATTTCTGAACAGTTCCAGATTTTTGATAATACTATCAGTACTATTCAGGATACTGTCATGAGTCTGAGAATGGTTAATTTGTCAAGAATATTTGATACTTTTCCAAGAACGATACGTGATATTGCACATTCAAGAAATATGGAGATCGAACTATTACTTCAGGGTACTCACATTCAGATAGATAGATCTGTTGTGGACCAGATAAGTGAGGCATTGTTACATCTTTTGAGAAATGCAGCAATACACGGTATTGAGGACACAAATGTAAGAAAGAGAAGTGGTAAACCCGCAACAGGTACTATCAGATTAGCTGCAAGAAGAGAGAGGGGTGAGATTATTTTTGAGGTCGAGGATGATGGTGCAGGTCTTAATATTGATAATATCCGTGCCAAAGCAATCAAAGAGGGATTAATATCACCTGATACCCCATTAACCCGTGCACAGATTGCATCTCTGATCTTTCATTCAGGTTTGTCAACTGCACAGGAATTGACTGATGTGGCAGGTAGAGGTGTTGGTATGAATATTGTGAAAGCCACCATTGAGGAGATCTCAGGTTCTATACAGATAAGAACAAAAAGTGGTGTGGGTACAAAATTCATCATCAGAGTACC
>JAJRQD010000190.1 GCA_024280435.1 archaeon
ATTTTTAACTTATAGTAAAATGTTGTTTCTATGATATTGTAATATATTCTTATTTTGAGATTTTTGTTCAATTATTTTTTCAGTTTAATTTTTCATGGGAAATGTACAAGTTTATTCAATCTTTTATCACATTATATTCTCCGCGAATTCACCCAATTAATACAAATTTCCTCCTTGATCTCAAAGAGTTCATCTATCATTGTAAAATCAAATTTCACAATACTATAATTATCTTTCATTATCCTTTATGGTTACAAACCTATTCCATTATTTAATACAAATCTATTCCATTATTTATTACAAATCTTATTTCTGAATGGATATATAATTTGCAAACTTGATTTTATACAGTAACTAATCATCTATATTCGTAAATGAACAATTAAATACTAACTATTTTGGAATTAAGTATGCGTTTTAGAAAAGTAGTTATAGGATTGACTATTATTTTATTGATTAATCCAACTATTGCAGCAGAACAGAGTAGTCTGGCAATTGGAAACTCCTATTGGTTCACACCGGAGATGAACCAACTTGAAATTGATTATAATTCCACAACAGAAGGGTCTGATCTGATCAATACAACATATCCTGTCTTTGATGATCTGGTTGCTCATGATAACCGAACTTACAGAGAGATCACAGTGGAAAGCTTTGGTCATGAGAATTCCAGTGGATTTTACAATGGTGACCGTAATGTTGCAGTTATCAATGATGGAGGAATAAATAGATCCACTGTAATTGATGGATGGGTGGATCTTGTGGACTACTTTGTCTTATACGCAGAGAACAGAGTTACATTACTTGAGAATAGTGCATACACAGTTGAGAACCTGTATGATAGCACACAGGACCTAAGAACATTGATGCCCGGATTGATATTACCCTATTTTGCATCAGATAATGTATCTTACTACGAGGAATTAGCAAGCAACTATGCAACTGATCTCAATGATACTCATGAACTGTCTTCTGAAATAACTAGTTTCGAGCATAATCTGTTCACATTGAATTCGCATAAGACATACCGGATTAATGAAGAGAATGGTGTAAGAGTTGATTATCTTAGTCTAGAGATCATTGTTGTTGTCAATCTCAATACCTCGATAGTTGAGGATCTGAAAATAGAGATCTCCACGGATGTGGTGATAGGAGAGACTGAAGCAACTTATAATGAACATCTGTTACTTGGTTTGAACTATGGAAATCAGACTTTGATCGAATTACCTACACCTAGCAGTGGAAATTCAGTGGTATTGATACTTTTCATCGCAATTGGTGGTATGATTGCAGCAATAGTGATCTACGCATCAAACAATGATGAATAATATCATTTAACAAATTAAATTGAAGAAAATTACATACCAAAATTATATGAAAGGAATTTACATGTTGAATTTATTGAATATCTGGTAGAATGAATTGATATCATAGGGCTTCTGTATAAAATCAATGTTATCTTTCTGTATGAAATCTTCAATCTCAGATACTGTGTATCCAGATGTGAATAATATTTTCTGCTTTTTATTTATCTCAAGTATTTTTGTGGCTGTCTGCTTGCCATCCAATTCTCCAGGCATACTCAGATCAAGAATAATTACCTCATATTTATCTGGATGTTTTTTATACTCGGTATAACACTCAATTCCACTTTTCACCGATACAATCTCATTAGAATTGAATTTTTGTAGCATTCTGTACAGTACATCAAGGACAAACTGTTCATCATCGCAGATCAAAACATTCATATTGATAGGCTTGTATTCAAATCCCTTCTCAAGTGTATGATCAGCGATTAATTCATCACTTACAGGTATCTTCACGAAAAATGAACTACCTTTATTAATTTCACTCTCAACTCTGATAGATCCACCCATTTTATGAACATTCGTATCTACAATTGATAATCCAAGTCCTCTACCTATTTTTTTTGAACTGTAAAAAGGATCAAAAATCCTTTTGATTGTTTCTTTAGACATTCCAATTCCTGTATCAGTTACCTCGATACATACAGCCTGTTTGTTATCTATCCTACACTTGCCTGTTCTTACAAATATCTCACCTTTCTCTTTAATTGCTTCTGAAGCATTGGTGATTAGATTAATTATCAATTGATTTAGTTGACCTACATCTGCATTAACCAATGGTAGATCTTTTTGAAGTTCAAATATTAATTCAATTCTCTTGGGAATAGAGCTTACAATGAATGTTTTTATCTCATTGATAATATCATTAATCTGTAAAGTTACAATCTTCAATTGTGATTTACCAGATAAAGACAGCATTAAGTTGCTCAGCTCTGCAGACTGTCTGGTAACTGTGATAATCTCATCAATCAGTTCTGTGATCTCATCTGAATTACTCATATTTTTAATCAAAGATGCATTTCCAAGAATATTCAGAAATAGATTATTGAAATCATGAGCAACACCCCCTGCTAGTATACCAAGCGATTCCAACTTGGCCCGGTGTTGCATCTTTTCTCTCAATCGATTCATTTTATTCTCTTCTTCTCTGATTTTGGTAACATCTCTACCAATAATTATCATCGCAATATGATCGCCCTCATTGTTGAATAGATTACTTATCTTAATATTTATTATCTGTGTCTTACCTGCTTTATTCACCGCAGTTATATCCACAGATTTATTCCTATCATCCTCTCTAATCAAGCCTATAATTGCGATATCATTCTGTATCTTTTTATGTTTATGGTAAAGAATATTCACGTGCTTACCCAAGATCTCTTCTTTTGTATATCCATGTATTCTCTCTGCAGCCCCCATCCATTCCATAATTTCCAGATCACTGTTTACTGTGATAATTATATCTGGAATACTATCCAATAATTGTTGATAATAAAATCTCTCTTCTTTCATATTTATTTTTAAAGTTTCCATTTCTGAAATATCAATTGAGTATTGAATCACCTGTTGTACTCTATCCTTGATAATTATAGGAACTAGCTGATTATAGAAATCAACACCATCTCTGCTTTTCAAGAATAAATTATCTGTCTGTTTCGTTTTAAATATATTATCTATTTTATTCTTGAATAAAGGAATATTCTCCTCACTCATTAATTGTAGAATTGATGTACCTGTTATATCTCTATCAACTGGATGCTTATTGATGTACACTATATTATAATTCTCATCTATTATCTGTATAAAATTAGGATCTTCTTCAAGTATTTTTAATAGTAATTCTTTTTGTAATTCTTCACCATCTATTAATTTTACTCCATATATACGATAATTTTTCTTATCAATAGAGATATTCTTTCCAGTGATCTCAATTGAATACTCCTCTCCTGATTTTCCTACCACTCCAATTGCAAATGGTTTTAATTCATTTTTAGATGCTTCTTCTCTGGTTTTATCTTTAAATTTACCCTGGATCAGTTTATAGCCATCTTTACCGATTAACTCCTCTCTACTATAACCTAATATATCTAGTAAATTATCCTCTAAATGAATTATCTTTGGATATTTATCAATTTCAAGAATAATATAACCATCAAAAATTGTTTCATTGAATTGATTTATTATTTGATTTATTAGAGACCCAACCATTCTATCATCGCTTTATAACTCAAATAGATACATACCTAAAAAATATTATTAGATAGGATTCATTTTTTGATATATTGTACCTGTATTATAAGCGTATAAACATGAATGCTTGAATTTTAATGAGTACAATTACAATAGATCAAAGAATGCCAGTAATTAATAAATTGTTTTTCTCTTGATCTTGCAAAATTTTGAAGAATATCTCCTTTTATTCTTAGATTGAACTGCATATCAGGCTCAAAACTCAATCCTTCCTGTTCTAGATATCTGAATTCATTGGTAGAGTAGGAGAATAATGGTGCATCCACCATCTCTTCTCCAAATATCACTACCTCATCTCCCAGGTGTTTAAATGTATCTAAACCCCCGCAAGCTTTTATGTAATCCCTGCTCAGCGCAATGTATGCCAATCTATATCCATTTAGCTTCATCAATTTATTTCTGATCTGTAAAGATTCACTCATTGTATCTATCTCTCTATCAGTTCTACCTGAGAATGTGGTATCATACGGTGGGATCATTGTATTCTCTTTGATCAATCCAAAACCGGCTGAAACAATGAAATGATCCACTTTCTGTGTGTTTCTAAGTATATTGATAGCCTTTGAGATACTTCGATGTTGCCATCCACAATACATCTCATTAGCGGGTAATAGTATATCCTCAAATTTCAATAATTCATTCTCTCTATCTTCTTTTGTTTGTAGTCTGAAGTAATCTGGCTGATCTGCTACTCTGTACTTTTTGGATTGGCTACAAGATGAAATTACTAGTATTCCTTTACCATTTTTCTCAATTTTCGTTTCAATTCTTTTATTATGCATTTCAGAGCTATTGATTAATTTTTTGTATTCATCAATTTTATCAGCAGGAGTAAGTGTATTGGGAAATGAAGCACGATTAATTACTTTTCGTATATAATATTTTCTTGGTATTTTATCAAAAAATCTGGGATCATAATCCAGTTTTTCCATAAATCTGTTCATCATTGAAGCGTTATGCCCAAATAAATTCATCATAAATCTGCCAGAAGTTGGATATTCTTTCATAAGCTGTAATTGATCACAATATATACACTCGCAGAGATTAAAATGGGCATCTTTCACTCTGATCAACTCACCCTGATTGTTTATATACTGATGATCTACTGTATAGAAGTATATTGTTGATGTATCGACACTGTCATATGAATTGGCTATAAATATATCTTTGAGGGAGGCAATTCCAGGCATGCCAAATGCATGTAGATTTTCAATTCCTGCTAATCTGGCAATTGTCTCAGATTCAGTGAGTATACGTTTATAAGCTGCATAATTTCTCCTAAGTGGGATCAATCCGCCTCTAGCTGCATTTTTTATTTTTAACTCCTGTATATTATCGCCTAATCTCTGCATATGAGCAAATTCTAATCCCTGAATAGTTGCATATATCTTATCTCTGTCAAATCTATCTACCGTCGCTGATAGATTGGCCTCTATAATATCTAGTTTTTTCAATGTACTCTCTAGATCATCTTTCAGAGTGATTATCTCATCAGGAGCAATTAAATAATCCGGATCTATCAATTCATATGCCATGAATATATCATTTACTTGTAATTTAGCTTTTATACTACTGTCCTTCATTCTAGATTTTCTGAACTCCAATGCGAAAATACCCGTATCTGCAAAAATCTCCACTTCGGGGTTGAATCCACGTTCTTTAAGATATTCTTTCAAAGTACTTCCAGATCTTTGCAGATCTGTTATTAATCTATCATCTCTAAGCAGATCATAAGCAGTTATCAGTACTGATTTTGAAAATTCCCAGTTCAATATATTCTCGTTTTCTAGGAATAGGGGATTATGAAATGGTAATTTGATACATAGCTGTTGTTGCAACCCATTAATTACTTCCAACACAATTTCTAGATAGATGATTGCTATATAAATTTTGTATAAACCCAGAGTGGTTTAAAAGTGAAAAAATATAATGAACTCAGATAATGAACTTAGATAATGAACTTAGATAATAAACTTGGATAATAATCTCAGATAATAATTTTGGATAATAATCTTGGATAATAAACTTGGATAATAATCTCAGATAATGAACTTAGATAATAAACTCAGATAATAAACTCAGATAATAAACTCAGATAATAAACTCAGATAATGAACTTAGATAATGAACTTAGATAATAAACTCAGATAATGAACTCAGATAATGAACTCAGATAATAATCTTGGATAATGAACTGATATTATGAACTTAAATTATTAATGGCATCTACAAGGCTAATCGGTAAATTTCTGAAATCAGAAATCTTCATCTCCACACCTTCCATCATATTAATCATATGTTCCATACGATTTCTATCAAGATACCCATGATATGCAGCCAGTATTTTAACTCCTTCAGAGATCATTGCCTCACTAGCCTGAGCAATAGTTTTTTTATCCTCAAAAAACATAAAATCTGATAATAAATAAAGAATTTTCATATCACTATCTGATACAGAGATAAATTCCTCAGATATCCATTTTAGTGCCATATCAACTCTTGTGCCACCCATCGCTTTCAGATCAAGTAGCTGATCTGCTACTGTATCAAGCTCAATCTCCTCGAGAAATCCTTTGATTTTATGTGTATTAGACTCAAATAATGCAATTGCCACCTCTTTACTATCCAGTTTACCTATCAGCATAACCACTGCTATTGCACACATTGCCAGCTTACTACCCGACATAGACCCTGAAATATCTATCAGAACGCCAAGACTAGTTTTTCCTTTACTAGTATCTGATACCATCAATTCATCTTTAGTTATCTGATCAATCTGTCTTCCAGAGGCAAGTATAGCATCCAAAGTTGCCTGTATATCTAGCTGATCCAATTCATCTCCATCTCTGAATGGTCTGGTCTGCAATATCGGGATAATCCCCTCTTCAGTACTACCCGAGCCTTTATTTGCCCATTCCATACCAATCTCTAATAATGCATCTCTCATCAGATTTTTCAATTTCTCTTTGATCTTTTTTGCCAGTTTATTTCTGTGCATAAACCATTGCTTGAGTAAATTTTCACCACCCCCAATCCCTTTATCAATCGAATCTGTTAATGTATCCTGAGCAGAACTACCATCAGGCATTGTCATCGTTGCTGCTGAATTCAATGCAGAACCTAGGTCTGCTGCTGCCAATGCAGCCATTGCTATGGGATTATTATTCTCAACTGCTTGTTTCATCATCTCATCCATTATATTCTGAGAAACAGATGATATTTTTCTTACTATCCTGTCATACCTTCCTATATCTGTGAAATTACTGCTAATATAAGATTTTAACAGTTCAATTGCATTTTTGAATAATTCTGTAATCTCAAGCTCATCAATATTGAATTTTTTACCTGCTTCAATTGTTTTTTTTATATCCGGTTCAATACCATTTCCAAGTAAATCCTCAAGTTGTGGAATAAAACTATCTTTATCATCAATTTTCTGCATAGATTTGGTACCTGTTTTTTTTGAAATAGTATTCAGTTTTTTTTTCATATCTGTTGTAATACGATTGTGCTTGAATCTTGATAGTTGTTTACTAATATCTGCTATTTCCATATAATTTTTACCTGCGATCTCATTTGATACTGCATTTTCAAGCTTGCTTTCCCATGTACTGTTTCCATCATCATATACTGCTTCTAATAGCTCATCTAGATTTGGATCTGGATGTGATTGTTTCCATTGATCAAATATTTTTTCTGATAAATCCTTATCAAATCTATCATTAATTTGATCTGCAAGATCTAATCCCTTTGCAATATCATGTTTACCAGTATATTCTATTATCTTTTCAGGTGGGTCTCTGTATTCCTCACTTCCAGTCATCATCTCAAAAAATTCAGTTAATGTTTCAGATCTATCAAATGCTTTGTCTATCCAATCTTCATCAGGTGGTTTTGCCAATTCCTTGAGATACTTCATTGTGTATCCAAGAGCAATTGGTAATGCATTCTCCAAAATATCCTCCAGATGTGCATCTAACCTCTCATGACCTGTGATAGCCATTGCAGATGCAATTTCCCATGGATTCTGAGATTGTCTCAATAATTGCTGATCAAATCCCAATTTATTGGCTGGCTTAAATACCTGAGGATTCCAAGTACCTGCATGTTCAGATAATATTTTTTCTAGATATTGCATAAGTGTATCTTTATCATTTAAATTATGTTCTATTATTTTATTCTCATTTTCAAGTGCAGAAATCATATCTAACATGGCAATATCTTTCTCATCAGTAGATGAAGCAAGATTTTCTAGAAAATCCCAAGCACTCTCGATCTCATCCATGATATTATCAATTTTATCATCATTCATCATATCATCAATTAAATCATCAAACCCTACATCACTGAACTCAGCCATTATCGCATCAATACCTGTGAGCTCAATTTCAGTATGAACATTATTTGATTTATCTTTCTTTTTTTCTTTCTTCTTCTTAGATTTTGGAAACAGAATATCGTATGCAATCTTTCTTGCGACCTCCTGATCCTCATATGGCGTGTTGTACACAGCAGCTTCCAGATAATCCATTGGATCAAGTATATTTTTCCTGAAATATCTTGCAGTCAGAAACTTAGGAATAGATATTGCAGTTCTCAAGGATGGAACATTTGCAAGATTTCTCTTCTTTCTCATCTGTGTTATGAATGTGGCTGCAAAGCTTACAGGAGTGAATTTTATCACCGAATCATTGATGAATTTATTTTCCATCTGTACCCAACACTCTCTTTGTCAGCTCATTAACGTACCTATCAATTGATTTACCCGGTTTGAGTTTGATTGCATCCTTTAAAATCAATTGGGCACATGAGGCAAGTATATGATTATCAGCCATTTTCTTAAGACGTCTTGACTTTTCAGCACACAATCTTGCCAATCCGATAGAACTTCTGATACTTGCAGGTGTATCCACCGTTGGATCATTTCTTGTCTGAACAATCAACTCTATCGATAGTTCAATAATTGCAGGGGGAAGATCATATTCAGATACATTTGCTTTGACTATTTTCTGCTCTATTGATTTTGGTGGATAATCCAGATGTATCCATACTTTAATTCTATCTTTTATCGCCGATGGTAGCTTTCTAGTGCCTCTCATCTCAGAAGGGTTCATTGCAGCAATCATATAGAACTTGTCATCCACATCAAACCATGATCTTAGAGATGGAATAAATAGTTTCTTCTCCTCAAGTGCATCTAGTAGTGTATTCAGTACGTATTCATCACCACGGTTTAATTCATTTGCAAGAAATATACCACCTTCAAGAGTAGATATTGTAAATGGACCGGGAGAGAATGCTTCCTCCGAGAATCCATACTTGAATACCAATGTCGGATCAAAGCTACCGATAAGTGTTGATGGTCTCACTAGATCTGAGAAAGTAACCCAAGAGAATGGCAGATCCAGATCTGCTGCAAACTTTCTACAAAGTGCTGTTTTTCCAGATCCAACAGGTCCAATCAACCCCACATATAATCCTGCATTATACGCATCTAGCATGGCATTGTAAGCCTCTTTGTATTGTCCTTCAAGAATAAGATTTATTCCTGAATTTAATTCATCTGTTTTTTTATCTTTTAATAATTTTAATATTTTTTCACTCATAATTTATTCCTCATTGAAAAATACCTCTGTTGTGGTTAGCATGATAATCTCTGGTAATTCTATTTTCAGTTTATTACAAATTAATTTTATCTTGTTATACTCCTCTTTATTGAAAATCCATCTTTTACCCAGCTCTGGAAGCTCTTCTAGTATTTTTTTACCATAAAACGTGGATCTCAATTCTGATAAATCATATTTCTTTCTTCGCTGAACAATCTTTACCTGTTTTAACTCGTTTACTCTTGCACTAACAATGATTTTCCTATAAATTGACCAGATACCCGTAGCTGGGATTTTATTCAGATCAAAATATTTATTCAGAGAACTATCATCTGCCAACTGTTTTCCAATATATCTGAAAAATTCTTTGACCACTATTTTTTTATCTACTTTGGAGTATTCATTTAATTTCAATTGTATCTCATCAAGCTCAAATGTATATCCTGAGAATTTTCTATATTGATCATATATCTCCTGCAGATCCGTGGAGATGATGATATCATTATTCTGATTATCTTTACTCATACTTTAACCTCCGATGTATTATCCTTTTTTATTACTTTCAACACTCTTGCTTCTGTATTTTTCTCAAGCTGATGGGTGATGAACAATAATTGTTCACTGTTGACCACTGTATCTATATTATTAAACAGTTCAAATTTGTTCTTTGGATCTAATCCATAAGTTGGTTCATCAAGTAGGATGAACGATGGATTGGCAACAAAAGATGCAATTGCAAGTTTGAATGCAAGTCCTAGTAATAATTTATGCCCTCCTCCCTGATAATTATGAGCAGGTACCTCTTCGTTGATATCTTTTGGAGTTACATAGGTAATATATTTATTTGCATCAACTCTTAATTTCATATACTCATCCAAATTGCTCAGTTTCCTATGGAATTCATGAGTTTTTCTTGCTAATTCAACAGATGCATTTTCTCTCAAATTACCCTGTAATTCTTTGAAACCTTTGGCTAGTAAACGTAGTTTCTCAGCTGCTCTTTTCTTTCTTATAAGTTTCTGGATTGATGCTTCAATTGATACAATCTGAGTTGAGATCTTATTAATTCTAGGTTTTAGATTATTCATCATCTCGTTCAATTCTTTTTGCCTATTATTTATAGAAGAATACCTGATATTGATTTCATTGGCTTGAATTTTGAAATTCTCATTGATCTTGCTTAACTTATCAGAGAATAAGCTGACAAATTCTATATCCATCAATAATTCATTGTTAACATTATATTCACCAATTTTCTCAGGATCGGTCTCTATATTATCTATTATCCCAACAAGCAAATTCTCATTTACATCAATTTTATTGGTCTCATACCACTTCTTTACACTTGTTTCATATTCTTCAATCAATTTTTTTAGTGATTTTGATAATAATAATTCATTACTCTCAGTTTCTTTGATCTTTGTTTGTATATCCTTGATCTGGTCTTTTGTTGATTGTATCTGCTTCAATTGCATATCAAGAGAGGTTAATTTATTGCTAATAATGTTTCTCTCCTTCATCACTTCATTAATTATCTCATTTACTTTTTCCGCTTCCTTACTTTTTTCAGCTTTTAATGATTGTATTTTATCAATCTCCTCAGTCCACTCTCTCAATTCTTTTTGCACTCTTTCATGATCAATTGGTGCTCCACAGGTCTCACAATTTGCAATCTTACCCTGTGGTAAATTTTTCCTTCTTTTTATTTTTCCAGAAATATCGCCGATATTCTGATCTATGATACTGATATTTTTGATGAGTTCTTTCTCTTTTTTCTTATTTTCATCAATTTTAGTTCATATTCTTTGATATTAGCTTTGATTTCATCAATTGTTTTATTTATCTCCTTTTCAGGTCCAAATTCTTTGATTATCTTATCAAAATTACCTTGTTGTGTTCTCAATACATTAATATGCTGTTTCCAAGTTTCTTGAGAATTTTTCACTAATTTAACATTTTCTACCAAAGGATTAACTAATTTATTTAATTCTTCAAAATTATTTTTCTCAACTTGTAATTTTGATAATTCCTTACTACTCTTATCCAGTTTTCCTTTCAATTGTGTTGATTGTTTATCTAGCTCTTTTTTCTCATTTTTCAGTGCTTCATGAGAGGCTCGCAAAGTATCTATCTGATTAGTTTCCTTCTCAAAACCCAATGCTATCGCTCTGAATTGTTTTTCAGACGCAGATGCTGCACTTACACCAAGAACTATATCTAGATTTGTAGATCCTTCAAGTATTTGTGAGATCTGACCTTGTTTTATATTCACTGCTACCTCGAATAATCTCTTTGAAATACCAAGTGTTTCATTAATTTTTAGCTGAAGTTGCTCTTCGTTATTATTTGGAAAGTCAGAGGAATATATGTACTTTTCCTCACCATCAGTTATCTGTTTAAGGGTAAAATGACCTGTCGCAGATTTATTTTTTCCTTTTTTCTTTAACTTATGTACTCTTTGAAGTATATAAGTGAGATTATCCTTTCCCTTGTATCTTAACTGTACACCCATCTCTGACTTTCCAGGTTGGAATAGTGCTGTTTGTGTATTAAATCCACTAACCGCACCGAATAATGCATACTCAATTGCAATGAAAATAGATGTTTTTCCTGCATTATTCTCACCTTCAATGAATGTAATACCTTCTTTGAGATCAAAAGAGGAATTGGCAAATCTTCTGAAATTCTTTAAATGAATGTTTTCTATCATATCTCATCCTCCAAAACATTATCCATCTCTATCTCTTCTGGAAGAATTAATTCCAGTATTCGCTCATTCAATTTTTCCTTTGCAGATGAGTTTAAATTACCTGTTTTGGTAATATTACCATCATCGTCAAGTAGAAATTGAGTGTATTCAAATATTGCCTCGGCAATTTTTATCAACTCTATATTGTTATCTAATACAGAATTATTTTTTAGAAGTGTATTTACTGAGTATTCTTGTTTTTCATTCTCTTCCATATTTTTATCCTCCTATGCTTGATATATTTTATACAGTTATTGTACATCCAGCTGGAATTCCATTAAGTTGATTATTCTCGTGATCCATAAATAATTTTGAGTATAATGGATGAATATCTAAACCCTGCTGCTTCACAATACCTCTATCAACAGTTTTTGGAATTATGATATTATGTGAAACTTCCCTAGATATTTCCACAGTATTCTCCTGATATGGTTGTGATCCTGTCATCATGGATTGAAAACTTGCCATCATCTGACTCATCATTGCCATAGGATGCATCTGTGGGCTTTGTTGTGATTCTGGTGGTATCATCTCATCTTCTTTCTTATAAAAAGTATTTTTTTTTCCCATTACTAATAAACCTTCAAATTTGGTGAAATTTAAATATTGTTGGATTGCATTCAAATTTCGATAATTTAATTTAATTAAATTACAATATTCATATTTCTTTATTAATCAATCCCACACACTCCCTGTATTAGAAGTGAATTTGATGAAGTTCATTATTTAATACTGCTTCAAAACAGATTTAACCGCATCATTACCTGAAATATTAAAATATTTGATCTTTACTGTTTTATCTAGCATTATCAGATATTCATTCCTAGAGATCTTCATAATATCACCTCGTTTTGCAGGCATATTATTGCGATTAAGAGCTCCTTCATGATAAATCTCAATTAAACCGAGATTTTTATTTTTTTTAATTAAGTTATTTCTCAATTCTGAGTATCCAATGGTGAATATCACTGCTTCGTGCTTCTTAATTAATATAATAATGCTCATCAAATCCTTTTTTACCACAAAATTTGTATTTTTGTACAGTTCAGCTTTATTATCAACTATTTTGATAAAATAATGTATTTTAAATTCATTTGATATGTCTAGCATCTCGCTCTTGATGAATAGCTTTGGATGTGTGGATGAGCTCATTCTTCTGATAAAATCAAATTTCTCTGATAAATCATGATACACCTCAATTTCCCTGTTAACAATGTACAATGCAGATTCTGGATAGTCATATATTTTGTTTCCAACTTTGACAGCAAACACTCTCTCCTCATCTTTAGCATTTATTATTATCTGTTGCATTTTCTCTCTGGATGTCAAAGATAGTAATCTTTTTCTTTCATCTTTCATAATTCCTGATTGATGACTGATATACCCTCTTAATTTACTGGTAATGTCACCAACCTTTGTATGCACCATATCTTTGATGGTGTCCAATTTTGATATTGAATTAAATTCTAGAACTGGTTTATTATCAATTAACATGTAATTACATAATCTAGAGCCATCTATTCTATTATTAATAAAAGTTGCAAACCATTTTGCCACATCAATTGGATTTGGTGGATAATTATTGAGTTTTACAAGTTTAGTCAATTCATTATATTTATCTGATAGTTGTTCAACTATTTTATCTAATTTTATTTGATTTACTTTTCTATCACATAACAGCCTGTAATTTGCATATATCCAGTTAGCATTTGTCAACCTTGTCAATTCCTCTGCGATATTATCTACATGCGGTGAATATAGAGCTCTGTACGCATACAGTACTGGTGGTTCCCTTGTTATAATAAAATAATTAGATATGAGTATATCAATATTTTTATCAATATGCATGATATATTTTCTGAGACCTTCTGGTTTCATTCCAAATATGTCCATCCAATAATTATCATAATTGGATACATGCAATTTATCACCAAATTCTATATATGTGAAGCTATTCCTGTACTTTGGGTGATTATAGTATATTCTGGATATATTAGCTTTTTTCCAGATTCTTGGATCAGGTAATCTAAAATTTTTGTCCAAGTATTTAATTACCTTTTCCAAGTCCATAAAAGGTATTTAAACATTGTAATTGAAAATATTTTCTCTTAAATAATAATATAATTGCGATAGTTTACATTAAATAATTATCTAATAGAACTTATTCTGGTCATAGTACTCTTTATATTTACTTTTTATTGTAGCTAAAAAATCTGATACAAAAAATTGCCTGTGTTTCATTAATTTTGAAAGAAGTTGTAGAATAATAGAAACTGAGATAAGCAAAAACAGATAAAACCAATTATTAGTATAATTAAATCCTATCAGCATTGTAGTCAATAATATAATTTTGAACCTTGGTGATACTCTCAGTTTTTTTATTCTTACAAGCAAATAGCTAAGTGCAGAGAATAATATGGCCCCATATCCTAAATCATTGTAATAATCAGAATTTACCCCACAATATACCGAAATGATCAACAGAATATAAGGTGTGGTTAAAAATCTGATACTATGTTTAAAATTGGGCTCTAGGGGATAAAAACCTACTGCATGATCTCTGAGAATGATAATAATCTCAGGAATTATCATTGCTAATATTATTGAGGTGATTATAATTATTAGTATAGAGTTCTCTAGGATAAAATAATCATAATACTTGTTAACTTTTATTTGTTGATAGGTATATTCAATACCATCATCATTGATTTCTGTATAATACATAATTGTACTATTTCTTTCTATAAATCCTAATATATTTAATGCAATTATTATTTGTGAAAGCACAAGACCTTTGTAGATAGATCTAGTCCTGATAGTATTCTGTTTTGTCAATACTAGCTTACCGGTTTTACCAGAGAATAATTCATGCAATATCTGCATGCTGGCAGCCAATGTTGTAAATATTAATATCTCAAATATATAATAGTATAATACATAAAATATGTCTCTTTCAATGACAGGTATAAGGAAATTTACAGTTAAGAGAATAATTGGTGAGAATACAACTATATATTTTATCATGTACCTGATTTTTTCAGTTAAGGTGGGGAATATACCTTTGAAATTAGTAATTTTTATTTTATTATTTCTTTGCCTTTTGATAAGAATTGTATCATCGGTATTAATTTTCTGTTCATTTGTGTATATTCTGACAAATTGATCCGGAGTACCAAATTCATCGTGTATCAGCTGCATTACCACATCTGCTCCAAGTTTAGTTTTGGATCCAACTGCTGTTAGCATCTCTACAATCATCTCTTCTGTATCTGTACATATACTGAATGTATTATCAATTTTAGCCTCAATCAATTTGTAATTGAGTTCTTCTAAATATGCATGTATACTGATTGCAGCATCAGCTGCAATATCAACTTTCTCTTCAATTTTTAATTTTCCAGTCATTTAGTTTTCCTCCTGGGAAACTCAAGCTCCTGTTCATGATACTCAAATACCTTAAGAAATTGTTTCATCTCTTCCATCATAGCTTCTAAAGCATCCCAACCGCTCCCAGTTATAGTGATCACTTTTTTTACACGAGTATCTTTTATTTCTGCTTTTTTAGTCTCTATTAAGCCATTCTTCTCAAGCCTATCAATAGTTGAGTACAGGGTTGGAAGCGGCGGTGCTCTCTCTTGCCACTCCGCCTCCAATTTTTTACGTATTGAATAAGGATAGATTTTTTCCACACTGTATGCAGCCATATATAGAATTGCGAGATCCAGCAACGTACCTCGTAATCGGCCTTTCCAGAATGATAGAAGATCTTCTATCCTATTCACATCTATAGTATGAGTCACATAGTATATAAATTTATTATGAGTCACATAATATGAGTCACATAATATTTATTAATTTTGATCTTTTTCTAATTTTATATTAAGAATTATAAATAATTGTGAATAAATAGTAGATTCAATCTATAATAAATCAATTATCTCATGCTTCGAGCCGGTTCCTTCATGATCTACACTCAGGTAGCGTGTCTTCCTTCGCAGGTAGATAAATCTTCATCAAACATGTGAATTTACCACTGTATCATTTTGGATTAGTTTTCAAATATTCATGATATCTTTAAATTTCAAACGATTGTAGTATTATTCTATTGACTATAATTCTATCAACTCAAAGCTATATCTTGTAGATCTTAATCTATACAATATTTAGCAATTGTACTCAATTTAATCATTTTAGTTAAGAATACTCTATTCATCATCAAAATATGCAAATTCCACATTATTTTGAGAATGAAGGAGAACATAATCTGGATAAAACACTGGAACTAGTATCCAAAGTAGCAGATAACAATATCAAGATAATAGTTGCCACAACCAAAGGAACCACAGCTTTACGTGCAATTGAGATATTTGATCCTAGGCAATTAATTATTGTCAGACATCAAGCAGGCTTCTATGAACCATTCACTCAGGAGATGCCAGAAGAAGTGGAGGAAAAAATCATATCATCAGGAGCAAAATTAATAACTGCGGGACATGCATTTGCAGGTCTTGATAGGGGAGTAAGAAGAAAACTGAATACATGGCAACATTCAGAGCATGTAGCGATGGTTTATCGAACTTTTGGACAAGGTACCAAAGTATGTGTAGAAATTGTTTTGATGGCTGCGGATGCAGGTCTGATCAAATATGAGGAAGTGATTGCAATTGGAGGTACGGGTAGGGGAGCTGATACTGCATGGTCCATACTTCCAGCACATACTAGTAACTATATGGACCTTAGACTGAATAAATTGATTTGCAAGCCAATATGGATGACTAAATAGTTTTGGTTACCAATTTTATTTATTATTCAGAACTAATTTTATTATCTTCACAATCTTGTCAATCTCCAGATATGAGATTACTAGAGGGGGTAATAATCGGATTACAGTTAATCCTGTGGGTATAGTTAGTAATCCATTGTTCATCATCATATCGACATATGGTTTAACTGGACGATTCAGCTCAATACCAATCATTAAACCCATGCCTTTGATTTTTCTAACGATTGAAATATATTTAAGTTCAATTCTAAGTTGATTAATAAAATAATTACCTTTTTCTTGGGTAATAACTGCCAAATTCTGTTTTTCAAGGAAGTCAATTGTAGCAATTGCAGCAGCACAGACGAGGGGGTTACCCCCAAATGTAGTACCATGTTTTCCTATTGACACATCTATTCTATCGTTAACAATGACTGCACCCATTGGTAAACCCCCTGCAATTGATTTTGCAAGGCATAAAATATCTGGTACAATATCATGATGTTCAATTGCAAACATTTTACCTGTTCTACAAAATCCAGTTTGTACCTCATCAATAATCAAAATTATATCATTATCATCACATATTTCCCGAACTTCCTTAAAAAAATCAGTACTACCTACATTTACACCTCCTTCACCCTGTATAATTTCAAGAATTATACCTGCGGTATCATCTGTAATCACTGATTTAATACGCTCTATACTGTTAAATGGTACAAAATTTACTTTATTATGTAATAATAGCTCTCTGAAATCATCTTTATACTTTTTATTATGGGTAAGGTTCAATGATCCAAGTGTCCTGCCATGGAATCCTTTGATTGCAGCAATAAATTCAGACTTACCTGTAGTCAAAGTTGTGAATTTTATGGCAGCTTCTACACTTTCGGTACCAGAATTACACAAAAATACTCTAGTTAATGGTTCTGGTGTAATGCAAACCAATTTTTCCATTAATTCAGATCTAACTTTATTATAAAGATTCGAAGGACATGTTATTAATTTTTTAGTCTGTATATTAATTGCATCAATTATTTTTTCATTCGAATGTCCTATATTGGCCACTCCCCATCCACCTATACAATCAATGTACTCTTTTCCATCAATATCCCATAATTTAGACCCTTCCCCTCTATCTATAACTATTTTTCTTCTGTTAACAAGATTTAAAGATAACCTATCTTCTCTTGAAATCAGTTCATCATGACTATAATTCAATTTCTATCTGATTTATTATAATTTCTATGGTTTAATATATATTGTTATTATTATAACAAATAATAAGAATAATCACAAAATAGGTATAAATAATTTTTAATAATGATTTTGTAATTATAATAACAGAATATTAATATGTTAATGAATTATAAAGAAATTAATGAGTTTACTTAATCAAAACTACGAATGTCCAGTATGTATGGAAGACAATACTATTGAGAATAATCTTGAAATTAATGAATTAATTGAATGTATTATCTGTGGGTCTGAGTTAGAAGTACAGAATACCTCACCATTATTAATTATTGAAGCAGAAATGGATGCTGAGGATTGGGGGCAGTAAATTATGGTGATATTTTATAGGAGAGAGAAATAATCACCATTGAATTAGCTTTTCTTCACAGTCAAATAAGACCTGAGGAAAAATTATTGTTAAAAGAGATCAAGAAGAGAAATAATATCAATCTTCATCGATTGGATGTAAGAAATTTCCAATTTAATTTATTAAATCCGGATTTTTCATTTGATATTGCATTTGAAAGATGTATTTCACTTAGTCAAGGATTGAATGCTGTTAGGATACTTGAGAATAATGATATTATATGTATTAATAATTCACAAGTAATTGATAATTGTGGAGATAAATTACAAACATCCCTGATGATGAATAAATACAAAATACCACAACCTGATGTTGCAATTGCTCATTCTATCCCAACTGCATTGGATATAATTGAAAAAATGGGTTATCCAATAGTGATTAAACCTGTTGTGGGGTCTTGGGGTAGATTACTTGCTAAGATAAATGACAGAGAGGCAGCTGAGGCAATTCTTGAACATAAATCAACTCTTGGACATTATCAGCACAAAATATTCTATATCCAAGAATATATCGAGAAGAAAGGAAGAGATATCAGATCATTTGTCATTGGAGATCAATGTATTGCTGCAATTTATCGCACATCAGCCCACTGGATAACCAATACCTCAAAAGGAGGAATGGCAAGCAACTGCATTGTTGATGAGGAATTGGCAGATATATCAGTTAGAGCTGCAAATGCAATTAATAACGGAAAAAATGATTCAATTGTAGCTATTGATGTAATGGAAACAGATCAGGGATATATTGTAAATGAGGTGAATGCAACCATGGAATTCCGCAATAGTATAACAACAACAGGGGTGAACATACCTGAATTAATGATCGATCATATTATTATGGAGGTAAAAAGATGATTTCTGTCAGTGTAGTTGGTGCCTCTGGATATGTAGGAGGAGAATTAATCCGCTTGCTTCTAAATCATCCTATGGTTAAAATCAATCAGGTTACTTCCGATCGATACTTTGGAAAATACATCAAATCAGTTCATCCAAACCTCAGAGGAATTTCAAATCATAAATTCACCAAATTGGAAGACCTTGAGAATGTTGAGTTAATTTTCAGCTGTTTACCTCATGGGCTAATACAGAGTAATTTTGAATTTTTAAATCACAAAACAGATAGAATTATTGATCTTAGTGCAGATTTCAGATTAAAATCGGAGAGATCTTATAAGAAATGGTATGTAAAAAAACATCAACTAACACATCTACTAGATAAGTTCGTATATGGAATTCCAGAAATTTATAGAGAAAAAATGCAGAATGCTAAATATATATCCAGTGCAGGATGTAATGCCACAGCTATTTTATTGGCTTTATATCCCTTATACAAAAATAATATGATTGAGATAGATAAAACTGTGATTGAGGTAAAAGTTGGTACTTCAGAGGCGGGAAATAAATTTAGTCAGAGTACTCATTACCCTGAAAGAGTAAGAAGTTTGAGGAGCTATAAACCAACAGGTCATCGTCATATTGCAGAAATAACTCAAGAATTACAGTTTTTTGATATAATACCTGCAATACATATGAGTGCAACTTCAGTAGAGATGGTCAGAGGTGTATTGGCAACCTCCCATGTATTTTTAAAACCAGAATATGAAAATATTACTGATAAAGATCTTTGGCAAATTTACAGAAAACAGTACAAAAATGATCCTTTCATAAGAATTATCAAAGAAAAATCAGGTAATTACAGGTATCCAGATCCTAAAACTCTGATTGCATCTAATTATTGCGATATTGGTTTTGAGATTGATCAAGAATCCAATCGAGTCGTCATCATATCAGCAATTGATAATCTGATGAAAGGAGCAGCAGGACAGGCAGTTCAGGCTTTTAACATAATGTATCATTTGGATGAGACAGAGGGATTAAAATTTCCGGGAATTTATCTTTACTGAGGTATAATGATGTGCAGATTATTATTAATAAAAAGTAAATCACCACGTGATATATCAGACTACCTAGGTGAATTTGCAAGAAAATGTCAGAAAAGTGAAGAATATCAGGGACATGGATGGGGAATTGATTATTTTGATGGGGAAAAATGGCAAACTCATAAAGAAATCAATCCAATCTGGATGGCAGATTTTTCCAATTACTGGAATGTCAAGATATGCATAGTACATGCAAGATCTGCATACAAAAATGAAGGGATCATTATTGAAAACAATATGCCATTTACCAGTTATGGATTATCTTTCGTGTTCAATGGTGAATTACAAAAGGTTAGAATTAACATTGAAGGGAGAATTGGTGCTGAGAAAATATTTAATTTAATTTTAAAATTCTATCACAAATCGATTAAATCAGCAGTTACTAAGACAATATCTGTTCTTAATAGAAGGACAGAATATATAAGGGCAAATAACTTTATCATTGTTGATCATAATGATATGTCAATTCTTGTGAATTCTCAATACTCTGAAAATGAGAAATATTTTCAATTACACAAATATATTTCAGATAAAATATTTATCTGACTTCGTGCAGTTTTTAATTAGATTGCCAATTTCAGATTAACTTCTTGAATAGAAGCCCCATGTTGCATTAGAGCATAAATTTTTTCGACCAAGAACCTTTTTTCGTCATACCACACAGTCCTCTGTGCGGCATAGAG
>JAJRQD010000191.1 GCA_024280435.1 archaeon
ATTTAAAGACTCAAAATATACTTGGAGTTCATCTCAATTACAAAAATTGTTAGATCATTTACAAGATCTATGGGACTACTTAGAAAAATTTCATTATTATTTTGACGATAAAGTCTTGAATTTTATTAATAAAGATACCAGACGAAGTTCTAAAACTTCGATTGTATTTTTATTGGAAAGGGATGTATGGGCAACTGACGAAGTTTATGGAGATTATCTGATTGAAAAGATAAATAATACTTTTGAAATCAGTTATTACAGAAGGAAAGAAAAAAGGAATACTTTTATTCTTACAGATGTAAATGATAAAGATATAAAAAAGTGGATAATTAATAATGCAAGAGAACAGATTATTAATTCATTTAACTACAAATGGACCCTTCTCTTAACAGAAATTGACACATGTGCCAATGGATTACATTTAAGAGTTCCAAAGGATCCTATTTCAAATGTAGAATTAGGTATTCAAATATCGAATATCAAAGAATTAATTAAGATTAATCCTATTGCTGCATTGCTCTCCTTGGGAAGAGTTGCTGAATTATGGTGTATAATTTCTTTAAACCAAAGTGAGCGACGTAGATATCAAAATTATATTCAGGATATCAAACAAGAAGGTTTGATATCAGATCATGAAGGTAGATTGTTAAATACCATTAGGATACATTATAATTCAGTAAAACATAAAGCTAATTATGAAATTCACATTGATGATGTTAATCATATTTATGAGAATTTTTCTAAACTTGCAGGTTTGAAAGAAGATTAAAATACAGATTTATAATTTTGGATGAAATTAAATTGTCAGACCGAAAATATGAAAATAATACATGTACTATATCCTAAAAGAGAATATAGTATGTTATATCTTTAATGTTAGATGTTGCAAAATTTAGAAATAATATTGCAATGTCAGTTAATAAATTTATTTTACAAAATTACAATTCAGATGGTCTTGTAGCAATTCCATGAAAAATAACCGATATGATAATCGTTTCTGGATATATATGAAATGATACTTGATCTAATGGATTCTCTTCATAGGTAACTCTATCTGTTTTATCTAAAGCTACAATAAATCCAATTTTTTGAGCTAGTGATTTAGTATAGCTTATAGCTTGTGGGATACTTTCACTAATATTTTCATTAATATCTCCTTTTCGGTAGTATTTCAATTCAATTGGTGTTGAATATCCTAAAATTTTAACATCAATTCTTCCACGATTTCCCCCCATCATTTCACGTTCAACCTTTAATTGAATAGCTGATTGAAGTGCCAATGAAAAAGATTCTTGGAATTCACTTTCCTTGGAATTTTTATGAAAAGTATTATTTTGTCTTTGTAAATCAATAATATGACAAATAGATAATAAAATTTTTTTACCTTCTTCAATGATAGAGTATTCAAAGATTTTGGAATGGTTTAGATATTCAGTAATTTTATTCCTAATCCATGGTATAGATATTTTATGATTTGCTGAATATTGCGTATCACTTATCATTGTATCAATTAATATGGTTTTCAAATTCTCATCAATAATTTTCATTAAATTTGTGATTTCTTGTTCATTTAAACCGATATTGTCTTTATAATATGGTAATAATTCAGTTTTCTGAAATATTTTTAAATAATTTCTGATAGATAAATTTGATGTTTCAATATTAATTATCAGTGATTTACATTTTTCTAAGATCCTTAAAGATTCAATTAATTTTTCTGACTTGTCTAGAGATCCTTGTATTTCGATTAATTGTTGCATTAAAATTTTAAGATGATTAAAATAGGAAACTGATACGTTGTAATCTGTTTTGTCCTTCAAAGAAAAATCATCAAGATATAAAAAATTGTCAAAATAACTATTAATTGCGTCCGTAATTATATTAATATTATCTAATTTACCAGTACTGTATCCTTTAATAACAACAATAAATGCATTTAAAATTGAGATATATTCTGAATGTAAATCGTTTCTCGAAGCCTCAATTACTGTAATGTGGTTTTTTATTTCATCTATTAATTGTGTGTCTGAAAAACTTTTAAGTTTATGAAATAAACTGATTATTTTCATCAAATTGAATTCATATTTCGCATTTTTACAACTTGGATTCAAACTTCCTAATTTTATTACTAATCCAAATTTACAATAGATATATCTAACTGTTCTAAATGTAACTTCTTCAAGATATTCTGATAAGTATTTTTGAGATACCTTTAATAAAAATTCATATAATAAAGTATCAAAGTTATCTAAGAGAAGCAAAAGAGTGCCAATTGATTTGATAATTACTGATACAAGAAAATTATCTTCTATGTTCTTAATTATTTCATTGTAAAAATCTATTATTTCATTCGAATTAATTTTGTCATTATCAATTGCATGTTTCATAATGTGACTATTAATTATGCATTCTCTTTCTAAATCATCAATTCTATTGATATCTAATAATTCAATAATCTTTGATGCTTCAATAGTTAACTCCATTGATTATCACTTTTTGAAAAGATATTCGTTCATGTATTTACCAAATATTACATGTGTCCCTTCTGGGAAATCTAAATTATATGCTGTACTTAATATCATTTGACAATTTTTGTATTTTGAGACATATTCTAATAGTATATTAAAGAAGTTTCTCATTTCATTCTCAGGGATTTCATGTTTTCCAGGTGTGTCTACAATCAAAAAATTAGGATAATTTATTATACCTTTAGAACCTAATATCAATAGCGCAAAATGATATAGCAAATTAAGTCTATGTGCCAATCCAGGTGTAGATGCTGATATTTCACCATTATTTATTAATTCAAAATTGGAATTTATTTCAAGACCCAATTCAATTGTTGGAAAACTACATTGATGTATATCTACAATAATATCTAATATTTCGTTTTTAATTTGAGTTATATTCTCTGTTGAAACTTCATGAATAAATTTCATCAATGAATTTGTTTGAACCTTCAATGTTTTTAACAAATCAATTTTCTTTTGCGCTTCTTCTAATAATTCGTTAAATTGTTCAGTTGAATTATTAGATAGTATTTCTAATTTTCGACTATTATTATTAATCTCATCCATTTTAAATATAATTTCATTATTTATCTGATTTAGTTCAGTTTGTTTTGAGAATGACAGATCAAATGCTTCCACTTGTTCATTAATAATGTTTAATTGTGATATATAGTCTGTTAATTCATTTTGAACCTTTATTAACTGCTTATTATTAGATTCTTTTTCTTGATTATAATATTTAATTATTTTTTCTTTATCTTTTTTCCTATTAGTTAATTCAGTTGATCTATTACATAATCTACATTTTCCTTCCGATATTTCTAGATTTTTTCTTTCATCATTTAGTTCCTGTTCACAATGAGGACACATCAAAGGTTCATAAATTGTTAATATCATGTTGTAATCCGCTTCCTTTTCTTGGACTCTTATTTTATTCTGAATATTATCAATTTCAGTTATTAATTTTTTCTCACGAGTCAATAATCTATTTATTAATTCTTCGATACGATATTTTTCTCCAACCGTTTTTTTATATTGTTCACTATCTAAATTTATTGTATATTTCATTTTTTTAACTTTTAACTTACTAATCTGCTCATCTGTGTTTAATATATTTACACTTATTTTCTCCATATATGTTTCAGGATTATCATCATTTTCTTCAGATAATATTTTATCTAGTTTTCTTTTTTCAGTATCTAACTTAATTTTATATTCATTTTGATTTTTTTTTATACTTGTAATTTCTTGTCCGATTTTATGCCTAATCCGTTCTAAAAGTGAATATAACATGAAATCTTTATTTTTAAAGATTGCAGATAACATTGATATTCTTTCTATTCTATTTGCTTCAATAAATTCAATATCACCTTTCTTCTGATCATGATAAAGTACTCTATAAAATGACTTCAATCCATAATTATTGTATCCACTAGATGAGTTTACATTTCCTTTGTTAAAATTTTTCCAACCTAGTTTATTCAACATAAAAATAGATATCTCATTACCCATTAATAATGGTGTTTCTTTATCGGTTATATCTGTCAATACCTTATCATACAATTCACCTTTTGTCCGAGGTAACAATGGTCTAATTATAGAATAATTAACTTCATTAATTGAAAATTGTAATCTAATTTCAGTTATGTTATTTAACAGCAATTCTGAATCATCCTTAAGTTTTGCTCGATGTGAAATATCATTGGTTAAGGCATATCTAATTAATAACAAAATAGACGTTTTACCTTTCAAATTTAAAGCAGCAATTATATTTAATCCTCCTGTAAATGAAATATCCAATTTTAATTCACCAATTACAATTAATCTTTCGATCTTGAAAAATATATTGTCTGAATTTATTTCTGTTAAAGTATCTTTCAGTAATTTATAAAATTGCTTTGAAGGGGGATTAAAATCTTCTTCTGAATTTTGTTGAATAATATCACGAATATTTTTCATTATTATTTTATCATCAAACATGGTTTAAATCTCCCTATCTGGAATAATAACACCTAAATTCATTAATTTTAAATCCTCATCATTATTCTTTATAAAATTTTCAAGTTCAGATCCAGAGAATTCACCAAACATTGCTTTTAGGATTGTTACTTTATCACAATACATTTTGTAGTCTTTTTCATATTTCCCTTTTATCTCATTTTCAATGTATTGCAGGCCTTTTGGCGTAATAATGAATTTATGAATATTATTATCTCCTTCAATATAATTGAATCGTCCTGCTGCTTTCATCCAAATAAATACATCATTATATCGACGGTCAAATGGTCCATAAAATGATCTTATTTCAGGATCTGAAAGTAATCCATCAGAGAATGAGTTCAATATTGTTTTATCGGAATCTAATTGTTCAGATCTAATTTGCAATAATTGTTTACTTCTGTTTGGGTAACGAAGAAAATAATCTATTTTTACAAGTTTTTTTATTCCATAGAAAACTGGACAGCTGATTCCATCAATAATTTCAAGTTCACCCCATGTGGCTATTATAGCAAATATTCGCAATTGATCAAAATTCCAAGTATTTGTTAACATTATGTTTTCTTTTATTACAAAATATTAATACTTAGTTCACTATTGTATCAAAAAAAGTAGACATTGAACAAGAATATGTAACAAAAAGGTCTCGGACAATTCAACTAACTCTGTGATACTGTCTATCAATTTCAGATCTAGAAATTCGGTCTACCTAAACTTGATCATAGTCATGATCCTCCCAAATATATTTACCTTGGAACTATAATTATTTTTTCTACTTTTCTCTGCAATTCATAACTAATATAATTCAATGTAGTTACCTTTTTGTTTATCAAATACCCTTATTTTTGCCATTTTATACCTATTCCATCCATGATATTTACCATCATAAACTGAGAGTTTTGCGTGTTCATCGAGTGAAACTGTACAGGATTCTGCTTTTTCGGTAACTTTCTGAATTTCATTAATTGAAATTTTATCTTTAGGTATTGCAAACAATTTTATTATCATCTCTTTTCTAGTTATAACATGTTCATGACGTAAAACCTTTGTATATTTACCGTTAAATAACTCGATAGAACTTTCAGTCCAATATCTTGTGTTATACTTTGCAGATGAATATTTTTCCCCTTTAAACTTGCATTTGGTGCTTCAGTTACCTTCCATAAAGCAATACTCAAAAATTATTTTCTATGTTTTAGAATTACTTTATCATTCATTTGTAAAATAGATAAAATTGCATAATTTGAACTCAACAATTTTTCTTCCTTATCAAATGCAGGAAACCAATTAATAGAAATATCTAAAGGCATTTTCTAATCCTCACAAATGGCTTTTCACCAATTCAACCAGTTCAGTGGTTGTTTTCTCTCTCAGTTCTCTATCGGGGATACTCTTGATCAGTGCAATCTTGATCTTACTTCTCATCCTTCTCTGCACATCATCCTTGAATTTCCAGTCAATTATTGCCATTCCATCCAATTCTTCAATCAAATTAATTGCCAGATTCTTCACATCTATATTCAATTCATTATGAATGGTAAGTCCCAAAGTTTTTCCTAGTTTCTCATAGAATGCGTATTCAGTTTCACTCATACCCATGGCAGATGCAGTATTTCTCAGTGACTTCATCTCAAGTATTAGTGGATTAATTGCCTCAATGAATTCAGCATCAGATAATCTCATCTGTTTATATTCCTGAATAATCTTCTCCAGTCTCTGACTTAAACTATCATAGAATTCGGGGTTCTCTCTTCTCTTCTCACTGATCTCCTTCTTCATTGCATGTTCCATTATCAATGCTCTTGCTTTGGACGATTTACCGATCATCTCCAGATGCTTATCAAATTCTGGTGATAGTATTGATACGGGTTGTACAATTAATTCAACACCAGAAGTACGAACATACTCGTCAATCAGTTCCTTTATTTTCCTTGCTATTGCTGAGAAATCAGTGGATATACCATTTCTTCCGGTATTTTTCAGATACTCCAGTAATTTTACTGTGAATATGTAATCTCCCTTGTATTTATTTGCAATTGGATCAGGTAACACCACATCCATTGCACTTTCAAACTCCTTGGACCTAACAACAAACAGATCAATAGTCTTCTGATCTACTGCAATTGCTTCTGTACATGCATCAATATCATCTAAATTATCAATTCCCTCAAACATATCCATCACCTCTGCATGGGCCATCTCAAGTTGCTTCACCGCTTCTGAGAATGGAATAAGCGCATTGGCAATATCATCCGCATCAAATACATCAAGTGCCTTCTGTAAATATTTAGATATTCCCACGTAATCGACAATCAATCCATAACTTTTGTTCTTATAGGTTCGATTAACTCTTGCAATTGCCTGGAGTAAATTATGATCTTTTAGTACATTATCAAGATACATCACCTGCTCAACTGGAGCATCAAATCCTGTAAGTAACATATCAACCACAATCATTATGGATAATTTATCCTCTGGATCTTTGAATCTTGTAATTAATTTATCCTGTTCCTCCTTGGTGGTTTTATATCTCAACAGATCTCCATCATCATTTTGAGAGCTTGAGTAGACTACTGCACATTCAATATTGTGTTTATCCTTAATTATCGCATCAAGCATCTTCTTGTATCTGACTGCTGTTAATCTATCAATTGATACCACCTGTGCCTTGAATCCATTCACATGAATATGTTTTCTGAAATGGGAATAGATATCAACTGCCACCTGTCTAACTCTGCTCTCCGCACCCAGTATATTTCTAAGCGTCGCATACCTTTTCCTTATTTTCTCCTGTTCTTTGTCCGAATAATCCTCAAGTTCAAGATCCAACATCATATCAAGTGCCTTCTTCTCCACATGCAGATTGGGTAATCTACTCTCATAGAAAATAGGGACTGTTGCACCATCCTCAACTGATTGATCAATTGTGTATTTATCAATATATGAGCTGAATTTGGTGGTTGTAATATTCTCCTTCTTGATCAGTGGCGTTCCTGTGAATGCAATGAATGTGGCATTGGGCATGGCTGTTCTCATATTGAGTGCCAATCCCTTGTATTGAGAACGATGTCCCTCATCCGCTAATACTAATATATTAGAAGATAATGCAAGTTCTGGATATACCTCTGCTCTGTTTTTATCCTGGAATTTGTGAATTGTGGTCATTATAGTCTGACCAGATACCCTGTCTATATGACCAATTATCTCTTTGAGATGTTTAGTAGATGTTGCCTGGATGGGACTGGGAAAGTTACATCTCCTGAATGTACCTGTGATCTGCTTATCCAGATCTATTCTATCTGTGATCACAACCACTGTTGGATTCTGAAGTTGTCTTATTCTTCTTAACTTCACTGCCAGAAATAACATTGTCAATGATTTACCCGAACCCTGAGTATGCCAGATAACACCTCCTCGTTTTTTGGTCATCTCCCGATCATTTCTCTGATCAATTGTATCTCCCCAGTTCTCAAGAATCCGATCAATTGTCTTATTTACTGCTCGGTATTGCTGATATCTTGGTATCTTCTTGATTATTTTTCCATCCACCACCTCAAATACTATGAAATTCTGAATAATATCGAGCAGATTATGAGGTGATAAAACTCCTGCAATAGATATATCCTGTGCTTTTGGAGTCTTTCCAAGTATCTTCTCAATATCTGGTATTGTCTGAGGATATGGATCCTTCCACTCAAGATAATGCTGAATAGGAGTATCATTGGTTCCAATATATGCCTGTACTGCATTGGTGGCCATCAGTATCTGTGAGTAATGAAACAGTATTGGTGCTCCCCGTTCACTCTGATATCTGTGCAATTGTTTGATCGCCTGTTCAGGTGTACTTCCCGCCAATACTGGATTTTTTGCCTCAATTATCACTATTGGTAGACCATTGATCAGACAGACTATATCACATCTGATCTCTTTCTTGGGTCCAATTACTCTGAACTGCTGCGTCACTAGAAATTCATTTTTAGAGACATCATCAAAGTCAATAATCTTTACTGTATGTGGTCTATTACCATTTCCCAGATCCTGTTTGACTGAAATATACTGAACTATAATATCATGGACTTCTCGATTGATCTCAATATCACTTGTTCCTGCAATTCTAGTGAGTTTATCAATTACTCTTGTTATATTATCATCTGAGACCCAGGGATTAATTCGTTTTATTGCAGATTTTAATCTTGGTATAACCACAGGTTCCTGTAATCTATCTCTTTCCTTTTCTAATTTCATAGGTGAGATGTAGGTATATCCTATTTTTTGCAATAATTCAATTGCAGGTAGTTCTGTAAGTGTTAATTCATTCCATCGAGACAAATATCCCTCACCTTGGGTCTAATTTGATAGTTAAGTTAATTAATATAAATAATGGTTGTAGAATGTGAATTAATGCATTATAATCTGATAAATCAAAAATTCGCTTTATTATAAGCAGAAGATTTGATTTTTAATAATTCTTTAACTTCAGAATATATTTTTTTATACAATGATTTATTGTCAGGAGAAATCTTCCGAATTTTGGGACCTTTTAATTCAATAAATCTATCAACAGTCATAAAATAAAATCTTTCATTTGATTTAAAATTATTATCAGGCATATTCATAAATTTCCTAATTTTACTCTCTAGTTCTTTTTTATGTGCATCATATTTATTCTCTAGAAATATTTGCTCTTTAACAACATCAAATTTTATTGAATTGATAAAATCAATTTGCTGGTCTAAGTATTCATGCATTTCTTTAGATAATTTTCTTCTTGCTGTTTCAATCGATCCGGATATATCATACTCCTTCCTAAATGTTGCAAAGTTAATTGAAAGGTGATTATTTGTTCCACGACCTGCAGCGCTTATTGATAATAATTTGAAATTCTTAGAGTACATAAACATCATTTTATAGTCAAATATGTTTATATCCAAACTAGATATTGTTATAATTAAATTCATAATAAATTAATTCTCCTTTGAACATTCACACAAATTATGTTAATTTGGAAATAACTAGTTAATTTCAAAAAATAAGTATTTAACTAATCATGTGAAATATAATTTATGTATCCAAAGGAACAGATAGAATCATTGGAATCTGAAACCACCCCAGTAAAGAATTTAATTGATTGGGATATCATTGAAGACGTATTACAACAATATCAAAATACGGGTAATTTTAATACAATCAGAACCATGAGTGATAAAGACTGCGATGAAATTTTCAAAGAAGAAATATCAGAAGGAATAATAAAATTACTTGATGATTTTTCTAAAATTATCGAAAGGGATAGAAACTGGGATGAAGCAGTAGAAAAGAAGAAACTTGAGATCGAACTGAAAGAGTATGGAATCACAGATAGTAAAATAATTAAGGAAGCATTCAAATTACGTATTCCTGATTCCAGAATAACTAATGAGTATGAGAATATACTCAACAAATTCAGAGGAAAAGAAGTTATACTAGCAAATGAATTTATACAATGGTTTCAGGATCTCAATCGAGAGAAACTGGAAATAGAGGATTGGGATACTAAATATGATTTCCTATCAAGAACTCTATCAAAAGTAATGATGAATTATTTTGAAATTCATAACAAGGAAATGAGTAAAGCTCCATTAGCTGTTAAATTGAGTGAAATGGGGATAGAGGACATTATAAGTGGACAACGAATAACACCATTATTTCTCAGAAAGATAATATTTCCTCTTATGAAGAAATATCAGGAAATAGAGAATGAAATCAGAAATGAATATGTCATAGGTATAGGTATAGATAATTGGTGGTTTCAATATACAGATGATGTGTTTATCATAATCGAAGCTTTGCTACAAGATGAATTTGAAATAAAGATTATATCGTATAGTTTTGATGATAATCTAGAACAAGTACAAGTTTATTATCTTGAAAATTTACCAGTTGGTGAATATCCATTTTCTATTGATCGAAAAATATCTGGGATAATACCTGAAGACAGATACAGGAGAAAAAACAATATTGTATCCCCCTATCCAAAATTATTTGATAAAATATTGGAATTAAGAGTTATTTATTCAGAGATATTCACGATCAATGAACTAACTGAGATAAAAGATGAATTACAGCAGATTGAATTAATAGAGGATTATGTATCAATATATCTTGATGATAAATTCAATAAATGGAGATTGGATACTATTGAATTATATCAAAAACAAGCAGTTGCAAATGTAGTGTTTCCAATTATAACAGACCCAATGTGGTTTTCAAATATGAACTCATTAATATCTAAATTTGAAGAAATGACCAAAGAAATGAAAACAGCTAAAGAGATTATGATGAAATATTTTATTTCTCAGGATAGTGATCTGAATAAGTTAGTGAATATTATTAAAACTCATGGAGAACTCAATAGAGATGAATTGTTAACTAAATGGGTTGAATCTGAGGCCCAAATACTGGGTAAAAACAATTCAGAATCTTTTAAAAATAAATACAGAAACAGATTGAGGAACCAGGAATCAGCATTGGAAAAACATCCACACTTACAGGTCATAAGAGTAAATAAATCAAAAAGAGGAGGTCCAAAGATTCTGATATTCACTCACATAAATTATGATGACGAACCAAAAGTAAAAAATTTAATAGAAAAGGAGGTGAATGAATGAAAAATAGACAATCAAACAACGACAGATCTAACAGTATGAACCCAAACAATGACGCATATAAAGCATCTATGGATAATAGATCAAATCAGATGAATCCAAATCATGATGAATATGAGAATTCAAAGGAGAAGTAAATATAACATATTCATACAATAAACTCATAATATAGATAACAATTTCATTGAAATATAGTTCATTATAATTTCACAATAATGTATTTTTATTATTTTTTATCAAAATACTTGAATTATGACAACATATTTTTGTTGGGTGCAATGTCATTATAATTAATTGAAAGATAAAAATGATACATTTATTGAGGTATTTGATAAACAAAGAAAAGATTTCAATAAAATCAAAGAGGATATTGAAAAATCTATTAATGAATCAGAAATTGATATAAGATATACTTCACAAAATACGTTACAAAATTCAATTTACAGAAAAATACAACCAATTATCAAAGGTTTGTGGTTTAAGGCGAATTTACTTGAAAGATATATTCATTGGCAAGTCAAAACAGAGGAATATATACGAGAAATACAAAACAAAACGTTATTAGAGAGGTTCATTCAAATTAGCAGTCCTTCGGGTGATAAAAGTCTATGGATATTGCTTATGGGTGATCGACCATGGTCATTCACTAATTGGGGTTATGCATCACATATTGAAGATAATAGAGAAAAAATATTTCAGAACCATTATGATGACTATTACTTTCTTTCTGAAGTTAATAATGAAAATACTGCAAATCAAATTGTTACGGAACATGTAAAAAAAGGATATTTTAAAAAATTAAACAGATTTCACATAGAGATAAAATCAATACTGAGTTCTCCATCTTTGATTCAAAGTGCAAAGGATGTTATTGATACAATTCAGATGAATAATTTAATAATTAAACGAGATGAAATACTTAATCTTGCAGGTGAGCAAATCAAAACTAATAATCAAAACGGACTAGTAATAGGTTCTTTTCTTTTGCGATATGTATTGGAAGACAATTTCAAAAACCATTATAGACAATTACTTGAAGGTAAATTCAAACATACCCTAGGTAAATTAATCAATTATTTAGTACAAATTGGTAAGATACTTGAAGATGATAAGGAACCTCTTCTTAATATCAATGATAATTTGAATAAGGTAATACACCCTCAGGGTGATAATGTTGAAATACCTTTATCAGAAGATATTTTAGCTCTTATTCCTGAAATAGAGAAATATCTGAAGAAATATGGTGATAATATATGAGTGAAGAAAAATTAAGAAAATTGGCTGAAAAACTTCGACCTAATAATAATGACAAACAACAATATGGAGCAGCGATCAATGCAGCTTCAGAAGTATTACGAAGGGATAATAATATTTCAGTTGCAGAAGTTTGGATATGTGGGTCCATTGGTAAAAACACTGGAGTTAGAACAAAAAGTGATATTGATATGGTAGTTCTATTATCTCCAAGTCAAGATATGAACAATATCTTTGAATTGTTCAAAAAAGCATTGCAGGGAAGTTCTAGTATACCAATCAAATCAAGTAAAAGAGCTATTCAGGTTGTAATTCATGGAATTGAAATGGATATCTTACCAACAAAATATGGCATGACAAATGAATTGGGACGAGCTCAAAATGATAATAAGCTAGTTTCAGATATCGTTCAATTAGGTCAACTATTCTCAGGTGCTGTTCGTTTACTCAAATACTGGAGGGATTATCCAGATAATGCACCTTTAAAAGATAATATAACATCATTTGAAATTGAGATTATAATAGCAGATTTGATGAGGAAACGAAATTATTCAACTCATACTGAGGTACTTAAGGCATTTTTTGATTATGTAATTTCAGATAAATTAGTATCTTCCATTGACTTGCGTGATCATAATAATAACAAAATTCTAGAGTTTAATTTTGATTTCAAAAACAAGGAGTATTTCATTAATCAATCTAAATATGCCTTAAAACTATTAAAGAAAGAAGATTTAACCTTTATGGGTTTATAAATCAATTCTAACAATCATAAAAGTATGATAATAGACGATACAGTACATTAGATTATTTTGTTCATATTCTTTCAATTCGTTTATATTCTGGAAAATATTCAATAAGATTTGTAAGAATTTTTGTCAATATCTCACCTTTTATCGTCTTTTTTCTTTCTAATAAAGAAAAACAACTATTGATCTTCTCATCTATTTGCATTTCTTTTAGAGTTTCTGCATATTCTACTTCAGTAAATAGAATATTATCCAAGCACCTCTCAAATGTTTCGAAATTAATTTTTGATTTTGATAGTGCATTTAATGCCAATTCATACCAACCAGATATGAATGAAGCCAAAAATACTGCTTGATCCCATTCATTAGGTGATTTTAACGACTTGAATAATAAGGAATTTAATTCATTATCTTCAACTTTTAGATCTTCTATCAATTGTGGTAATTTATATACAATCCATTCAAATAATTCAGAAACATTCTCACTATTGCTTAGATGTTCGGGTAGTAAAGATAGATAATTATTTATTGTTTCTTTTGAAAGATTAAAACCTGATAATATTGCATAAAATGGATCTGTTCTTCCAGATTTAATATAAAATGGTAAAAGGGTATAACTGGAATCCAAATTCATATCAAAATGAAATTCTATTATTTGATTGAATGCCCATGATATCCATGTGACTGTATTCCCAAATGTGTCAAATATAGTAGTTGATATTTTATAAATTTCAAATTCTAATCCTGTTTCTTTTTCGAGACTACTTTTTGTTTTTTGTAATGAACCATCTGACATTAACCAAATGTCTAATAATAATATTCGATATTCAGGTGCAATTAAGTTATTTCCATCAATTCTAGCTTCATCGGGAATGAGTAATATTTTTAGTAATTTTCGTCTCTGTTCTTGATTTAGATTCAAAAATGAGGTATTTTCAATAAAAGAAATTGTTTCCTTAATTTCACCAATGAATTCAATATAATTTTTAAATGAAATTGGGTCTAAACCAGTTCTATAACAAAGCCAGCCAAGTTCAGTGGCTTTTAATGGACTATGTTCTTCCAATAGTTCTGGTAATTTAGAAAAACTACCTACAGTTTTGATAATTGGTTTTTTGAATTGTACCTTTCTAATTGGATCTATTTTATTCATAAATTTATTAATATTTTTAGAATTAATAGCACCATCACAGACAAGAGAATAGATAGAGGTTCTAAATTTCAGTATTTCGTTTTCAGTATATTCTGCTGTTGTTAATGAATTATTCTCTAAAGACTTAATGATTACTGGATGTGCTTCCTCAACATTACTGGCGAATGTAATTTTTGGTTTTGATTTTACCTCTTGATGTTTCTGAAGATTATCTGTATAGATGAATGCTTTTCCAATTCCTCCGTGAAATGCTCTACCAGCTCTACCAAACATATTTTGTATCTTTGACATTAACATCGGTTCATTAATCCTACCTGTAAAAATATATGGATTTGGAATAATTACTATATCAACTGGTGTATTTAATCCCTCAGCAAGCGTGGTAGTAGAACAAATCACATTTAAATCTCCAGATCTAATTGCATCTTCAATTTTATTTTTTACATTTGGAGGTAATCCTGCATGATGATAAGCAATACCTTTTTTAACAAATTCCACTAATTCATCATCTTTACCCAGTTCTTCTTCAATAAATTTAGAAAGTTTATCGTTTCTTAAAGTATCATCTTGTTTTTTCAGATAGAATGCTTTAGCATATTTTATAGTATCAGATCTAGATTGACAAAATATAATAACACTTTGTCGTTTATGTGCAGTAAATTCTAAGTATTCAAATAGTTTAACTGTATGATCTACAATGGTTAATCGTTTAAAAAGAGCTTCTAATTTAGTTTTCTCCTTAATTTTTTCACTTATTAATTCTATAACACCTTCTTTTTTATCAACCTTATAAGTTTTTAATCTAGTGGATCTCCAATCGGATCCTTGAAGTTTAAACTGCATATCAACCCATTTCTCCACTGTTTCGGGGTGATCGATTACAGCAGATAAAGCTAATATTGGTACTTTTGGATGCTTTAATTTAAATTTGAGAATAGAAATAGAATTAGTAAATTCTCTAGTGTTTTTACCCATTATCCCATGAGCTTCATCAATTATAATTGTAGAGGGTGAATTTGAACTAAATTCTCCATTTTGATTCATTAAATTGAATTTTTCGGGTGTCATTACAAGTAAATTAGAAAATGATTTTCTTGCCATATCCAGTATTGGATGCAACTGCACACCAGATAAATTTGAAATAACGAATTTAGAAAATGTTTTACTAAGATCTTGAGTTACTTGAGTGGCTAAAGACTTCATTGGTACTAAATATATTATGAACTTTTCAGGAGTGTGTACTAAATGAAGGAATATCCATATTTCAGCAATTAAACTTTTACCAGAACTTGTTGGTTGATAAATAAAATAAGATGTATCTAAATTTGAAAAATTATTAATCGCCCTAATTTGAGGAGGCCAAAGTTCATATCTTCCTTTATTGAATAAAAATTGATGTAATGCTTCTTTGTTTTTACTAAAATTTATATTTCTAACCAATCTCTTCTCAATTCGTGGGATCATACGAGCTAATTCATTTGGGATTAGTGAAAATGATTTAAATCCTCGCTCATACAATTCATCAGCTATTTCTTCTAGTAACCTCATCACATCAATTGATATTTTTTCCTTTCCATAATAATGCAATAAATATTCATATAAGATTACTGGAATTTCTAACATCAATATGTAAGATTCAAATTCTATCCGATCGTCAATTGTTATGGGTTCCAATTTATCTTCATTTTCAATTAAATCCTCTTCTTTTAATGCTACTAAATATTCATCCCTTAGTTTTGAAGTATTTATTAATAATTCTTTGAATTCATCTATAACATAATCATACCTCCTCATAAATAGAATAACTGAGTCTATTATATTATCATATACCATATTATGAGACGATTTTTTACTAATTATTTGATCACAGTATTGTTCAACTAATGGAGTTTTCCCAGCTATTTCTTCTTCTATCGCTGCAAATATTAATAATTGCTGACTTAATGAATTTGGTAATGTAGTATTTTTTCCTAAATTATCAATAACCTCAGCTAATTGATCCCTTAATTTAGCAATATTATCAATATCAATTACATTTTGTTTGACTTGGGATTGTTCTAACCTATCGATCAACAGTTTTGCTGCAATTATATTTAAAGATGAAATACTACCGTCTTCAGGCCCCTCTCCAAAAATGTCTTCTAATGAAGATCTATCACTTTTAATTATTGCTTGAAATTCAAAATTTCTGAAAGAAGATAAATTATCAATATATTCTTTAACTGAATGATACGTAATTTGTTCAGTTTGAAATGATTCATTACTAGCGGTATCACTTTTAATAGTCAATATTACACTTCCTCGTTGAATTTATTCACTTCTTCATTAATATTATTAGAATATAATATGATAAGTCCTTTAGGTAAACCACTCTTGTTTTGTTTAATACTGAGAAGAAAATTTTCAATAGCTTGATTATCTTTAAATTCAATATCTGTAACTAAAGATCCTGCAAGTCTAATTAATGGTTTGTCTTTTTTAATACTATCTAGTATTGTTTCAGATAATTTTGCACCCATTTTATTTATTATTAGCATGACTTCTTGAATTTCTTGAGATATTTGTGTGTCATTTCTATAAATAAATTTCTTAATTTTTTGTAATTGAGATTTTACACTAGATTCAGTTGATGCACCTTTAACTTCAAAAATAATAATACCATCTATCCCCTTTAATGTATTTTTATCGGAAAAAGCAGTTAGATCGATTCCTCGTTTAGGTGCAGTACCAGTATCAGGATGTATCCACTTTATGTCCATTTGTTCAGATACTTTCCAACTTTCTAATAAAAATAAATGAGTTGTGGCTTCAGAATAATCCCCTAAAGCATGTTCTCTTTTTTGATGTGTTCTATCTCCAAAATTTATTTTATACTTATTTTCCAGAACTTTGATAATTTTTGAACTATTTTTATTTGATACTTTATGGAGAGTTTTTTTTAGTTCTATTATTTCATCAACATTACTATCTCTTAATGTTTCTTCACTAAATATCAAATCTTGCGTAATGGAAGGAGGAAAATATTTCCTATCTTTTTTTTTCATTTAGTTCACCTTCACCCTTATTTTCCCAGTAAGGAGTTGTTGCATCAAGCTTTTCTTTAACAAATTCAATTTTGATAAGTTGATATTATAATTTAGAATTAATTTATCTACGGAGGAGAGGATGGCTGCAATTTTTTCTTGTTCAGGGAGGGGGGGAAGTGGGAACTTAAATGAAGAAAATTCCTTTTCATTTATATTAGGTTGTGCCCCAACCTTCATCATACTTTTAAGCCATGAATAATAAAAACCACTTTTAGTAACATAAAACAAATAATTAGGTAAAAGTAAATTTGAAATAGGTCTAAATCTAATACAATAACCAGCATATATACAAATTCCATCCTTTTTATTGTAAAGATATGTTTTTCCTACTGTAGCCCCACTTCTAGCAAAAATAATATCTCCCTCAGTAAGGAGGAATTCTTCATTTCCATCAAGTATTATTGATCTAATCTTGTCCTTAATTAGAAATCCTGTATCTAAAATATCAGTTATCCTAACATAACGTGGTTTATCCTTATCATATTCTTCAGAAGATGCATTTGCACCATATTTTCCTTTACTTGAAGTGTTTCCAATAGTGGAAAATATCCAGTTATCAGGAATTTCCACCATATTATAACCAACCTTCACCTTTTTAAACTCCGTATGGCCAATCCCCTTGGTGAGCAACTGCTGCATGAGTCCTTTTTTTAGTTTTTTAGTTTTGTGGATGACCTTGTTGGTTGCTTGGATTGCATTGTCTACGGAGGAGAGGATGGCTGCAATTTTTTCTTGTTCTGGGAGGGGGGGTAAAATCATTGTTAACTCAAACTTGAAGACATCATTTGGTACTCTTTGTCGACCAGATGTACCTCGCATTCTTGAAACAGCAAAACTTTTAATTTTATTCCATGATACAAAATAATATAAATAGTTTTCATCTGAAATGTTTTCTTTCTTCCTTAACACTATAAATTCTGTTGATCCAATTCCAAAGTTTGAATTCGGGAGGGATGTGATAATGGACACCTTACCATTTTCAGTACAGGGAGTAATTCTTGCAAAAATTACATCTTTCTGTTGGAATTTGCTTCCATTTTTATTCCCTTTTACCTGAAGATAATAATGAGGTGATCGATCTGAAGCTTCAACAGCTGCCATTTCGATAAAATCATAATTTTTCGATCTATCTAACAACACACGAGGATTGATTTCATAAAAATCAGAAAAATTACCAAATTTCCATCCTTCAGGGACTTTAATCTTACTCAACATTAATTCCTAGTTCCTCCAGGTATTCTTCAACAATCTTAGTAGTTTTATCTCTTTCCTTCATTGCATGCTTCCATTCTCTTACAGCTTCCTTGAGATCAATCTCCTCTTCAGGTTCAGAAGTATCGACATATCGGGTGATATTGAGTACATAATCATTCTCACGGATCTCATCCATGTCGACTACTCGTGCATACCTTTCATAATCTTCAAAGTTTTTATTGATGGTTTCAAATGAGTCAAAAGTCTCAACAATTTTTTGGATATCTTTATCTCTAAGGAAATTCTGGTTCTTTCCATTCTCAAATTCATCAGCTGCGTGGATGAACAGAATTTTATTCTCTCTTGATTTGGCCTTGTTCTTGTTGATAATGATGACACATCCAGGTATCCCTGTTCCATAGAATAGATTGGATGGTAGTCCGATAACAGCTTCTATCACATCCTCTTCCAGTAATCCCTTTCTTATCTTACCCTCAGCACCTCCTCTGAATAATACTCCATGAGGCATAACAATACCAAGTATTCCCTGATCATTAAGAGTGGCATACATGTGTTGTAGAAAGGCAAGATCACCATAGGATTTGGGTGGAATACCGAATTTGAATCTGTTGAATGGATCATTCTCAATATCCTCTCTTCCCCACTTTTTTAGTGAGAATGGAGGATTTGCCATGACACGATCGAATTTCATCAGTTGATTTCCCTCAACCAATTTGGGATCTCTTATGGTATCTCCCTTCTCAATTCTTACATCTGGTAATCCATGAAGTAGCATATTCATCTTGCATATTCCCCAGGTATTGACATTCTTCTCCTGTCCTGTGAGTGTGATATCAATTGGTGGATGTCGAATATCCTTACCCTTTTTCTCTCTCTGTTCTCTTAGATAATTGATAGTATTGATAAGAAAACCACCAGAACCAACTGTTGGATCATTGATACGCATACCCTCTTTTGTTTTCAGTAATCTGACTATTAATTCGACTACTTTCTGTGGTGTATAGAATTCTCCTCCCTTCTTACCTGCATCATCTGCAAATTTGCTTATCAGATATTCATAAGCTCGTCCGAGAAGATCTGGATCACTGAGATCCCTGTTTCCTAGTGCTATCCTACTGTAATGTTTGATCAATTCTGATAAGGTTTCATCCTTTAGCTTATCCTTATCATTGAATACTATATTTCTTAAAACTCCCTCAAGATTTGAATTATTATCCTCAAGAGCAGCCATTGCCTTATCAAGTTCCTCACCAATATTTGATGTGAGAGAACTTATAGGAGTTATCTTATCAAGTTTGCCGAAGGTATCATCGTAGTACCATCTTGCTCTTTTGGGTACAAAGAATTGGTGTTGATCAGGATCATTCCATGCAAGTTCCTTGTCTCCGTATTTTATCTCTAATTCTTTGGCATGTTCAACAAATACATCATTCATTCTCTTCAGAAAAAGTAATCCAAAGATATAATGCTTATAATCCGATGAGTCAATTGTCCCCCGTAATATATTTGCTGATGCCCATAAATGAGTTTCTAGTTCTTTCTGTGTAACCTTACTAATTCCTCATCACCTAAGCCTATATTCTTTTTTTATATGTTAAGTTTACAAACTTATCATTGAATAGGTGGTATATTGTAAAGGTAATTTCATGTAATGAATAATTTCTTATGTTGAATAAATACACAAAATTGTATATGCGATAAAAAACAGATTAATTGAATTGTATGGAGAATTTAAGCCACTGAAATTTATTTTTTTATTCCACTGAATAATACAGATTTATACTCGTATTCTTTATTATTCAGCAGATAATTGCCTGAATGCTGTATTTCAGCTTTTATATCGATAAATCCAGCCTTTTTTATATATTCAATATTCTCATTTATTGATACTGCACCACCTATACATCCAGAATATACCTGTTGAATTGATCTCTCCCTCTCATCTAGCTCATAATCCAGTGCAACATCTGCAATAACCATCCTTCCTCCTTTTTTGAGCACTCTCAAAGCCTCACTGTATGCCTTGAGCTTATCGGGTGCAAGATTGAATACACAGTTGGAGATGATCACATCCACATAATTATCATCCAGTGGTATATTCTGCAAATTCCCCTCGATTATTGTGATATTCTCAAATTGGCTTGTATTTCTTCTTCCAAGTTCAATCATCTCTTTGGTCATATCCACACCAATTGCAAGACCAGTTGAGCCAAGTATCTCCACAGCTTTTAATAGATCATGTCCAGGTCCAGAGCCAAGATCTAACAGTATCTCACCCTTTCTGAGCTCAGCTCTCTCCACCAAATTATTATAACAACCAAGAGATAGGACTTCTTCACCACAGCAACCACTATTGATCTGAACATCGCCACAACAATTGCTAGTTTCATTGTTATTTTTCAATTCCAGTTTAGCTATGTTTCCATAACTTTCCTTAACATTATCAAATATTTTATCTGACATTAATTGTATCAGGGTATATTGTATTATAATGATATTCATTACCTTACTACGATAGTTAGGTAGTGAAATATGAGTACTTTTTAATGATTTAATTTGCATTAGTTAATAAAAAAAATTAATTATTTAATAAAGAATAATAGGTCATTACTATGTGGATCTAGATAAATTAACACTGCAAAATTCAGAGCAACGAGAAGATATTGCCAATCCAGAGAGTATCATCCAGAAAGCAGTGTATATACTACAGAATACAAATAGATTATCAAAAAATGAGGCAAGGATACTTGTTCATCTGCTAATAAAATCACCATCTACTGGCAAAGAGATATCTCTCGATCTCAATATAGC
>JAJRQD010000192.1 GCA_024280435.1 archaeon
ATATACATACTGGAGATATACCAATATCTCTGAATAAACTACAGAATGTCATGAGCTATACCTCTCTCAATGCAATCAATCCCCTATCAAAAAATATTATATATCTACTATCCACAGAGACTGCAATAGATGGTTTAATCCTCATTGACGGTATAACCATACTGTATCAGCTGAAATTCACAAAAAAAGCCCCTGTATTGAATAATAGCTTCTATGAGAATATCAGAAAACATGAACAATTGATCTCTGAGAAGAATGATAATACGGTGATCAAAATACTGTTCTCAGATAAAGAACCTGCACCCAATGATATGCAGAGATTAAACAAAGAGAATATACTCGTATGCTCAGACCTTGACTTACTACTTGGAGAGATTATGATCAACTGGTTGAGAGAAGCCAAACTATCCAAAATAAGTCTGTGATATTATTGGGATATAATCAATCTTACATAACAGACATAATATGAGTATTGCTTTAAATACAGGGTATTCTATTTTTTATTCTGGTAGAATATCTGAAAGCTAAAAATTCCCATGATGAAAAAGAAAATAGATAATATTTCCAAACCAAAAGCAATATAGATCTCGATATAGTATTTTGATAATTTAGTATCAAAATAGTATTTCAAAGGTCTAATTGCAACAATAAATCCAGATACAAAGAAAAATACAGCACTGAATAGGAAAAATCGAATCAGATATTCTCTGCTAGCTCTTAGTATAAGCCTGAAAAATGATAGTTTATCCTTTGTATCATAGAACATTTTCAATATCTCTTCCTCCATTGTCAGGTTCATAATCCATCCAATTGATAGAAACATCACACCAACAACAAAGAGTCCAATTGTAAGCAATGTAGTCATCTCAGAGGTGATATGGTTAAATCTGATATACTGAATCAATGGAGTGATACCTGTATATAAGCTTGTCAACAAAAATAATAAACCAATTATTATCAATGATTTAAGAAATGTTGGATCTAATAGTATATAGTAATTTTTTGAGAGATCCGGTAATTGGTATACCCGCATATGTTGATTGCAGGTCTTACAGGTATTAATTCCCATTTCATTCTTACCACCACAATATTGACAGAACATAAAACTATACAAATTTAATGTGATATTATCTTTTCTACAACATGCTATTATTTTCACAAAAATAAATATTCAATGATAGTAATAATAACATTAATTCACTCTATTTCCACATATCTGACAAAAATTAGAGCCCGGATGATATTCATTCTGACAATTCCTGCAGGTGTTTGTTGGTAAATATACCGGTTGATAGCTATGCTGTGGATATATCTGTTGTTTGTAAATATTCTTATTCTTTCTATTTTTTATAATAACAACTATGAATGAAAATACTATAAGAATGAGTATAAAAGTACCGTATCCACCAAATATGTTTGAATCTGTTGTTGGTTCATACATTAGAATTTTAACTTCCACCTCATCCAGAGATCTTGAATTATCAATGATCACATAGTAATTGCCTTCTGATAATTCTTCTTCAAAAATACCTGCATATATATTCTGTTCATTTATCAATGGCTCTGCTCTGTCTCCAACCAACCATATATTGTAATTGTATTCATCCATGAGATAGATAGATATATTATTTCCAGATATAACACTTACATCAAGGATAATACTTGTTGTATCTGAATATATACTGAGGCTGTATACTGCATAACTCTCCTTGGGAATGGTGACAAAATCATTTTCATTCACCTCTCCACTTGTATTTACAAGTAAAATGAATATACTGGTAATAAAAACAATTCTAAAAACTGATCTCATAAATGATTTATTAGTTCAATATAAATAAATTTTGTGAGCTGTACTTGTTTTATTATTATATACTACATTTTTTGATAAGATACAACTTGAAGATCAAATCCATTTTAATATTCCCATAAAAAGTATCAATGAACCAATTCCAATTGAATAAATCAAAGACAGTGTTTTTATTTTTATTATTCATATCATGAGATCACACCTTAATAGATTCTCGGGGGAGCTGTCAGATTTATGCTTAGTCCACTTTGAATAGCGAATCAAGTGACTAAATGTCAGACTTTTGAAAAATTATCAATTTAAGAGTGAGCATTGAGGTTATGCTCGCAATTTAGATCTAGATCTCCTTTAGAAAAAAAAAATGCACTGAGTCAGTCAATAATTAATATTACTAAAAAAATAAATATAGAATACTATCATTGTACTAACAAATAGACCCGTCCCTATAATTCTGAGATATCTTATTCTATTTGGATATTTTTGAGGATAATTACCTGCATTTATAATATAATTTGATATTAGCACAAGAAGAATCAATAATAGGTAAACATTCATTAATTGGGTTAATAAAGAAAGATTTGTATCTTCATAAAAATAGATTGAACCTAGTAGAATAAATATGAAAAATATTATTACTAAGTAAAATTGTTTTCTATTTTTTATTTTGAATTCGAACTTCTTTTCTTTTTCATTCATCATATTATCTTGTAAACTCATTAATTCACCCCTATAATTTTTACCAAAATGTTAAATCCCAATCTACATAATCATAGACGAAAAGTATCATACTTGACATGATTACTGCTAATGCAGTTGATAGAAGTAATACTTTAGCAACGGTTGCAACTGCATTAGAGGCAGTGTCTGCTGAAAAACAAGTTATGGCAGCACCAGCTCTCCACCACGCTAATGCACTTATTGCAGCAGCGTAAACACTAGTTAATGTAGTGATTAAAGTCCACAGATAATTTACTGCACTAGAGAAATTTACACTCTTTCCATTAATTAAATCAATTATTATATTGACTAAGCCATACAATGCATAGGCAATTACTAAAAGTCCGGATATCATAACACCAATAGAAATAGCTACTACAGCACTTGTACACGGATATAATGATGCTGCGATAACAAGACCAATTAATCCAATTGTATAAGTTTCTTCACCACCTAAACGCAAAGGTAAAGATATTTCAGGATTTAAAGTAATTTCAATCATTCTAGTTAATGCTTTTCTTAGAAAGTAAAATACAATTTCCGGATCCAGTTTAAGTTTACCTGCAATCGATATAGTTACAATTAATGCACCAGCAATGGCATCAATTTCTTGGTTGAAAGATACAACATTTTTCCCAGTTGATGCCGTCAAAGAGGTTATTGTTTCAGAATCACAACCCTGTATAAAATGATCATTTGAAATTGAATTTTCTATAATATAGGCTATTTTATCCCATTCTATTATCTTGGTATTATAGGCAATTCCTTCTTTAGAACTATGACCAATATAGATAATTGGATTAGAATTTTGATATATCATTTCAACATCACTAAAATCAATTATAATTGAATTTGGAAAATTATCTAAAATCTGAATTTTGGCTGCTAATTCTTCTTGTGAATAACCAAACATAACTACAATAGGAGATACTTCTGTTATAGTCATATTGTTATTAGCAAATGCAACTTCCCTCGGAAGATTATTTACTAAAACGGGTGCAAATGATGATAGAACCATAATCGTAATTATAAATCCTACTACAAATATATTGGATAATTTGATTTTATTTATTTTATCAACTCCATGAAACACAACTTTTCATTTACCTTAATAAATATTTACAAGTAATGTTACAAAAGAGCATTTTTTCTTTTTTTTTGAAATATTATCCCACGAGTTTCTAATCATTTAATTATTTATATTGAGCTATTGTTCTAAACCAAAGATTCAATGATGACCCAATAAATGTAATATTGTTGTTTTCTTATTCCAAAATTTACTTTCTTCACTAAATACATGTTTTCCTTATGTTATTCGTGGAATATGTGAGATTATGAAGATTAAGCAAATTCTTATTTAACTGCCAACAACCCTTTTTTCATTCTTCCCAATTTGGATACTCTTTTCCTTAAAATTTTGAAATCCTCTACTTTGCTTTGAGAAATAATAAAATTATAACCCTTTTTGGATCGGTCTTTTACTCTGAGTTTTGGCAAAATACCTAATCAAACTACTTGTAATTTTATTTAGTAATAGAATTGGGAGTATATCAATTGAAAATACAATTCTACTAGTTTTAATGGAACTCTTGTAATTATTATTATCCATGTTTATTTTTGGGTGTTAATGGTTATTTCTACTAAATTATCCATATTCATATGATTCTTCATACTCAAAAAGATCACTTTCCACATAGAAGAACGGTAATTCCTCATCTAACATACTCAATTCATCACTGAAATACTCATCAATATCATTGGCTACTTTTATTA
>JAJRQD010000193.1 GCA_024280435.1 archaeon
AAAAAAAAATCACAATGCACTATCTAACTATTTATTATATTTCTCAAGCATAAAATAATACAGGTCTGAACTTATACCTGGTTTACCAAGATGTTTCAGTGCAGTTAGGAATTGACCTCTGTGAAATGTCATATGGTCGGTGAATATAAGATAATATTCTTCCTGTGTCAACTCTATCGGGTCCTCTCCTGTTATTGGTCTCATTATCATTATCTCATCTCTTTTGATGGATTTAAATTGTCTTGCAAGTGAATGATCCAACTCTTCCCAGTGTTTCAATAGTTCTGATTTATCTGCTTCCATCATATTTTCTGCATATTCTAGTATCTTCTCCTCATCCATTGGAGTGCTCCCATCATCTGCAAATGAGTACCTGGTAATATAGAGTACATGTTCAAGTAATTCTCGTATACTTTTCCCCATCAATTCATCTTTTTTCTCAAATTCATCAACTGTAAGTCCTGCAAATGCCTCTCTGTAACGAGCATGTGCCCAGATATAATATTCACCCAGTGTATCAAACATACAACCAATAACTATTTTAAAAATATAAATACAATTTTACATTACATAAATAATTTCTATATGTAAAGAAAAAAGAATACAATATTGTTTATCACTAATGTCTTATTTGTATAGTTTATATGAGTATATTGTTTAATTTATTATGATATTTTTTAGTGATTTATCTGGATTTCAAGTATTCAATAACGTAGAATTGGCCTGCTACTGGGAATAATAATAATATTATCATACCAATAAATCCAAAACCAAACATTATAGCTCCACCAATTGCATTTCCAATGATGAATAGTATAATTGCAAATAAAATTACAATCATCAATTCAAGTATTAATTTGAAACTCTCAACATAAGCTTCGATGAAGCCAACTGGTTTCTCGGAATTAACTCCCCTGGTCCCTGCAAATATGAATCCTGCAAAGAAACCAACAAAAAGTAGTATATATCCTATTATGAATATAATAATTCCAACTATAAAGCCACCTGTTGTACCACTAAATATATTGACCATTACCATTGAAATTCCAATACCGATTACAATTGAACTTAGTATTGAATATACTGCAACAACAAGTAAAAATAATAATGCTTGTTTATATGAGCTTGTTAATTTATCAATTACGCTGTTTTCTGAAATTTTTTTTCACTTCCATTAAGAAGTAAGTTACTCCCTAACATTCTCACATTAAATATACTATATATATGTTTTTTCCATAAAAAATGATAAAACTACTAGGAATTAACTAGCAGTGTAAAATATGTAAAATTGATAATATAAATTTACTTTAAAATATAAACTGTTCGCTTCCACAGCGATTAAAGAATATTGCCAATAACCCTTTTTTCAAAAATAAATTTATACAAAATATTTTATACAACTGTATTGAATGAAAATTTATGAGTGAATTCTATATATTTTTCGATGATGGTGGTGTGATCAATGATAATTCAAGAAGAGGTGAACTCTGGAAAGGATTGGTTGCAGATTATTTTATACCTAGATTTGGTGGTTCTACTGATGAGTGGGCAGATGCAAATACCAAAGCATTGGAGTATGAGATCTCTTACTACACAAATGTGATGATGCAGGTTGAATATATTGATTTCATTGAGATGCGAGAGGCATTGGATTATAAATGGATTGAGATAATGTTTGATCATCTATCTCTTGATATTCCAGATAATTGGCAAGAAGTACAGAGGGGGGCAAAACAATGGATCATCCCAAGAGCTGCTGCACCCTATGAAGGAATGGTAGATGTGATCAGAGATCTGTCCAGGCATAATAAACTGTACACTGCCTCTAATGAGGAGGCATACGTACTTGAATTGTATTTCAAAGGATTAGGTATCAGTGATTGTTTTGAGAGACCATATTTTGGACCTGATATTATAAATCAGATAAAAAATGATCGCAGGTATTATGACAAGATCTTTGAGTATCTTGATATTAATGCAGAGCAGGCGATTATTATAGAGGATAATGCAAAATATGTTAGGGCTGCAATGGAGACGGGTGCCAATGTTATACAATCATGTCTAGATGGTAATAAAATACCAATTACCGGCTTTCATATTGGGCATGCAGATGAATTAATAAAATTAATAGAGATACTGATCCAATAAAATAATACATCTCAACCACTCTCTTGTATTCACAAAAATAGTCTACTTTTGCTATAATAAATTTAAATATATAAAATATAATACAAAAATATATGAAAATACGGGTGGGTTTTGTTTCAAATAGCAGTTCTAATTCATATATTGCTTATATTTCCAATAAAAAAAGGCATATACTTGAAAAGGAGAAAATTAGATTGGATAAAGAATCTGGTTATTCTGATGAAGTTGTCACTATAATGTATGGTGATACCATATCTGACCTTCAGGAGGTTTATGGTTTTGAATTTGATTATCTAAATATGGAGAAATATCCCGAAAAAAGACTTGAGGTCGAAGAATATCCCAATTATGATTTAACAGAATTCCGGAAAAATCGTAATCGAGGGAAGCTCATAGTATATTATGATATTCCTTATTATGTGGAATATAATTTACCTTACTTGACAGGATCTGATTATTGGGTTCAATTTGGGAGTTGATATTATTAAATACATAGTAATATCTGAAATAGCATTGGAAGAATTTCCAGAAAAAGAATATCTGAAACAATTAATTATTGAGAGCAAACTACTTGACAACAAATATACGAATGATTCAATCAAGATAAAATACAATATCAAAAAACAAATAACTGCAATGAAGTTCATCTTATCAAGAGATTGTAAAGTCTTGCCAAAATCAATCTCTGAATTTATTTATCTGAAAGAATTACATATTCATGCGTCAGAGGTTACCAATTTTTACCCATGGATTGATAAATTAGTAAATCTGAATATATTGAATCTGCAAATCGGTGCTATTCATGAGATAACTGAGTTGATACTTAAGCTTAAGCTGAAATTAATAGTAATGAATATTAAAAAGATAGGTAAATATCCAGTTGAATTTGTAAATTGGGTAAGGAAAGCAGGTGATTTTGCATTTAATCCCTTAAATGAATTTCCCACAAATGTTACAACAGAAGATATACGCTCACTTAGTAATGATTGTCTGGTAAAATGTCAATTAAAAACAGAAGATATACATGAAGGTACATATGTATTATTTAATAGTGAAAAGAAAATAATCTCTACCTTAATTGACAAATACGATTTTATCAATAAAAATCAAAATTATTATAGCTATGTATTCGAATATAATGGAATAGGTTTGAAAAAAACTAAATATAATAATGTAATGACAATCAGTAGATTAGGTTTCTCTAAAATGGGTGTTGATATTATACCAGAAGAAATATTTGCTTTGAAAAACCTGACGATACTGAATTTTAATTATAATAAACTAAGTCAAATCCCAGATTCAATTGCTAAATTGAAAAAATTGAGGGAATTAAACCTATACAATAATAATATCTCCAAGATCAATCCAATTATCTGTAAATGTAAAAAATTAACAATATTACATCTTGGTAAAAATAAAATATCTGAATTGCCAAAATCATTGGAGAATTGTAATAAACTAAAAGAATTATACCTGCGAGATAATTTACTGACGGAATACAAGCTTGATATGCCTAATTTACGCGTATTAGCACTTGATAATAATAATCTGGCGAAAATATCATTTAATAATCTAAAACTTACTCATCTGTATTTGGATGGGAATGATATTAAATCTGCACTACCAGCTATAATTAAGAAAAATGATAAATTAATACGTGTGGATGTGGATACATCATTTAAAGAAGCAAACTCTGAGATATTAGCAGAATTAGCCAAGAAGAATGTGGAAGTGTATTAGTTGCACATGTTTGGCTAGAATAAAAGAAATTATCTTTGGAATAATCTCTATTTTGAGTATACCTTTTTCTATTTATGGTATTAATCTATCATCCTATTAATCTTGTAGCACAGGAGATACTATTTACATTCCAATTCAATAAATTTTTCAGGAGTAATAAATGTCATATTTCTTGTACCTGATCGGCCATTTGATATGAAATTCTTGTCTCCAGAAAGTATATAGTCAATTTTTTCCAAGTTAACATGATTATAGTGAACTGAATTTGCATAATGTATCAAATCCAATGTTCGTAGTTGAATTTTAGATGCTACTAGAATTGCAATTTTGTTAGAGGGATTAATCATAATTTTTTGTTGGAAAAAATCCAATAATTCTATTTGAGGTTCTGAAATGATTGTACATTTGGTTTTAGTTATTAAATAATCAATTAAGAATAAAATAATTCTTGTAGATGGGGTATCTTTTCTCTCTATCTCTAATTCAGAAAATAGTAAATTTAAGTTCAGATTATTATACTCTCTTGATAAAACAGAACTCAATTCAATCAGAGTTGTGATTGATGTCACAAATGATAGATGATTTTGAGAAATAATTATTTGTATTGAATTGTAGTATTTGTCATTACTTTTTATTAAAGATACAAATAAATTAGTATCCAAATAAACCAATTTCATCTTTCTCTTCCTTCTGAAACCAATTCCACCGCAGACTTATCAGATGTGAATATATTCAATGTTTTTTTTTGTTGCAGTAATTTTTTCATCAAAATATCATATTCTGTTTTCTTTTCTGGAAAAATAATACTCTCTATCTGAGTAATACCTTTTTCTATTTGATCTCTTATAGCCTCAGTACGATTTTTGTAAATCTTTTTCAATACTAATAAATCCAACCTATCTACTGTTCTCTGATCAAGGTTTATTGGAATAGTTGGCATCATATATAATTTTGTATGTATGTATAAAAATATATATCTGAATTAATAGTTTTTTATGCTATATTTTCTTAATAAACACTGAATTGTGTGTTTACAGGTATTCTAGTGTGTCATGAATATTCAATAAATTCAGGTACTTCTCTTGCATGTGTAGCCTGTTCAAATGCATATGCCAATTTGATTATTGTTCCCTCTGCAAAAGCTCTTCCTATGAATGATAATCCAACTGGTAATCCACTGACATACATTGCAGGTACTGTGATATTTGAGAATCCCGTTGCTGCTGCGATGGCAGATGTACTCATTGCTCCATTATGTGCATCTCCATTGATATGATCTGTCTTCCATGCAGGTCCTCCAGAAGGTGCAATCAATGCATCTAGCTTGTTCTTATCCATGAACTCAGTTATCTCTCTACGTGCTTCCTCTATCTTCTCTAATGCCTCGATATACTGTTCGGATGATAGCTCTCCTTTTTTAGCAGCACTAATCAGATATTCCTGTCCAAAATATTGTAATACCTTATCACTGTTATCCTTGTTAAATTGTATCACATCCTCTATGTCATTGATATGCTCCACATTTGCAAAATATCTGTTCAATCCATGTTTGTACTCATACAGTAATATCTCGAATTCAGCTGCACCCATTCCCTCTATCTGTGGGAATGTATCAAATTCCACCAATTCCGCACCCTCTTTCTCAAGACTATTCAGTACGTTCTTCATCTGTACACTGATCTTTGGTACTGCATTGTTTATATTCTTGGCATATCCAAGTCTCGCACCTTTCAAACCATCTCTGTCAAGAAATTCAGTATAATCCATACTCTCTGCATTTACCTGTTCATCATTATCATCTTTACCTGTGATTACACCAAGAAGTATTGTCGCATCCTCCACATTTCTTGCCATTGGACCTGCTGTATCCTGGGAATGTGCAATGGGGATAATTCCACTTCTACTCACAAGCCCTATACTTGGCTTAATTCCAACAATTCCATTAACATTGGATGGACAGATAATAGAGCCATCTGTCTCAGTACCAATTGCCACTGTACAGTAATTGGCAGCCACTGCAACGGCAGATCCAGAACTGGATCCACATGGATTTCTATCCAATGCATAGGGGTTATTTGTTTGCCCTCCTCTGCTGCTCCAACCACTGGATGATCGTTGTCCTCTGAAATTGGCCCATTCACTAAGATTGGCCTTTGCCAGTATAATTGCACCTGCATCTCTCATCTTACTGACTATATGTGCATCTTTCCTGGCAAAATTGCCATTCAATGCAAGAGAGCCAGCTGTGGTCATCATTTTATCCGATGTATCAATATTATCCTTGATTATCACAGGTATTCCATGTAATGGGCCAAGGATCTCACCTTTCTCTCTCTGTTCATCTCTTAATTTTGCAATCTCAATTGCATCTGGATTGAGTTCTATGATTGCATTGGTTAGTTTATCTTTTTCCTCTATTCTCCTTATATATTGAGTTACCAGATCCACACTGCTCAATTCTCCCTTCTCAAATAAACTGTGTATCTCTTTGATTGAATATTCTTTCATAAAAGGGTATAACTTGATATTGTTTAAAAAAATATTGAGTTCGGCAATTCTATCATATCGCATATTTTCATGCAATAACACTTCAACAATTTCTTAATAATTTACTCAGTAAATACTTATTTTATCAACATAAATATCCACAAATGATAGTAAAATCCTTGGTTTTTTGGTATATAGTGTGTGAAAATTGCTTTAAAGACTGCATATGCTGATAAAATATAGTATGAAATTGAAACACGGTGGAGATCTGGTTGCAAAAG
>JAJRQD010000194.1 GCA_024280435.1 archaeon
AAAAATATACTCAAAGAATTAAGTTTCAGTAATACTCATTCAAGATATGATACAAATAATAATATTCATATCAATCTAATTTGTAATATTTGTGGTAGTATAGAGGATTATGAATCAGATACGGTCAATTTATTCTGGGAAAATATAAACAAAGAGCTTGATAATGAGATTACAGATCAGAGATTTGATATTTACCGAATTTGTAATAGCTGTAAAATTTAGAAATGTATCTCTGTATTCTGTATTTTAACACCACAGAGATCAGTGTTATTCGATACATTAAGATATTCAAGTTTAAAATTATTGTTGAACAGAGGTAGTGATTTCAACATATTATTTGATAGATCAATCTCTTCAATATTGGATAAATTTACAAAAAGATTGTTCTGTATTTTTTTCATTCTGTTGTTAGATAGATTAAGTACTCTTAACTGGGTTAAATTATCAAATATCCCATCAGGTAAACTTGTGAACTCACAGTCCACAATGTGTAACTCCTCAAGATTATTCTGCTTATCAAATATTCCGGTGGGTAATCTTTTTGTTCTTGAAATACTGAGAAATTTAGGTGATATATTATTGAAAATATCATCATTAAGCCTGTCAACTATCTCAATAGATAATGTACGCAGATTAATGAGATTATCGAATATAGTTGATGGAAGATTTATTTTACATTGCAAAAATAGAATAGACAGGTTATTTATATTCTCAAAAAAATTTATCGGAATTGTATTATTGAATTCAATTTTTAGTTCAATTAAATTTTTCAATTCAAAATTTGAAGCTGAATAGTTTATTCTGTTACCAAGAATATAGAGGTTTGATAAATTGACAAATGGATCAAAAATATGAATTGGTAACTCAGTCAGCTTATTGTTTGATAGATCAAGTGTGGAAATCATTGTTAAATTTTCAAATAAACCACGGGGAAGAGAAACTATACCCATTCTTGAAAGATCCAGTTGTACAAGAGAACCATTCTCAAATTTACTTCTCTCAAAATATATTTTGTCAAAATTCAGCTGTAATCCATCACACAGATCTCTCAATGCATCTTGATCTTCCATAAACTGATCATTGAGTATCATTATTAATCCTTTAAGATAGTGTGATTTATTATACTTAAATATCAATTTATTTAAATATAAAATAATAAATTATTTATTTCCAGAGCATATCTATTTTGATTAAAATGCATTAAATATATAATCAAGTGTTAATCACTCATTTTAAATATTTAATTTATTATCAAATTTGACAATAAAATAAATATAATTAATTATTTATTTTGACAATAGCATAAATATTTATATACAATATTGTGTATAGATAATTTATGGCAATTCTTCCCATTATGGAAAGAAAGGAAGTTAAGGTAATAATGTCCGAGTTGGATAATAAACCATTGACTGCTTTTGATTTGAACAATATTATAGTGCTACAAAGGAATATATGTTCCACAAGTACTCTGTATCGAAGATTAAGAGAGTTAGTTATAGCTTCTATTCTAGATAAGACTGATAAAGTGTACAGTATTACCAAATATGGAAGAAGAATCTATAGTCAATTTCAAGAATATCATATCTCAATCAGGGAGAGGGACATATTGATCAAATTCAGTAGAGAGAAATCATTCAATGAAATACTCAACAATACATCAATATCACCAAATAAACTACAATTTATAATTAATAGATTGCTTGATGAGAAGCTGATCAGGGAGACAAGTACCATCTCAAGTAATAAACCAGGTAGACCAAAAAAACGCTACACAATGACTGAGAAAGGAAAGGTAATCTCAGAGAATACAAAGAAATTGATGAGAAAAGCAAATAAGAAGTGATTTTAATGAAAGTAGATAAAATTGAAGATAATCAGATTGAGATCAGAATAGTTCCATCAACAGAATATATACTAGATGGCATAATAAACAGAATATATGTTATGTTTGAATTCAATATAAGCAAAAAAGAAGAAGAGCTAGTAGAAAAAAGAAGCCCACTTGAATTATCCATAGTCCTTGATAGATCTGGTTCGATGCATGGTAAAAAATTGGAATATTCTAAAATTGCAATAGAGCAGATAATAAATAATCTGAGAAATGACGATACAATACATTTTGTAATGTATGATAGTAAAGCAGAGGTGGTATTTAACAAAGGAGATCTCTCACAGAAAGAGATACTTATTACTAAACTGAAAGCAATTGGACCGGGTGGAATGACTAATCTATCAGATGGAATATTAAAAGGATATTCTATGTTTGAGAAATCAACCTATGAGAATAAAAGAATGTTTGTATTCAGTGATGGTTTGGCAAATCAGGGAATAATAAATATTGCAGATGTCTCGAAAATTGTGAATGATATAAAGGAAAATTATGTCAATACAAGTAGCTTTGGAATTGGTAGAGATTTTGATGAAGATATGATGCAAGCCATCTCAGAACATGGAAACGGAGATTATTTCTTTATTGAACAAGCAGATAAAATACCAGATATCGTGAGTGAGGGAATTGAGGGATTGCTTAGCACTGTTACAAGTAATAATGAATTTAGTGTAAGAGGTGTAAATGGGGGAGTATTAAAAAAAATATACACTCACGATATTTCTTGTGCTAAACTAGGTGATCTAAAGAATGCAGAGACAAGACAAATACTTGTGGAGTTAGAGATCAATCCTTCCAAATTAAAAGATGGAAATAATATACTGGAGTACAAGTTAGAATACAATCCAATTGATAATATGCTTCAAAAGAAAGAATTCAAAGGAACATTCTCAATTAATCTAACTGATGATGAGGATAAAATAATTGATGAGAATGATGAGATATTAGTACTCAAAAATTTACTAGAAGCCGCAGAGTATGAATATATGACAATAAAATATCTAGATAACAATGAATTTGATGATGCAATCACAAATCAGAAGAAAATGATCTCTAAACTTGAGAAAATACAGAATAAAGATAAAAAAGGTGTGATCAAGGATAAACTGGAGATGGCTAACAATACACTTGATAGTCTGATTATAAGTAAAAATACCAAAAATTCATTACGTTCTAGAAAAATGGCTGCTTACAGTAGGTATCAGACAAAGCACTCGAAGAAAAGAAGAATAAATGATAATTGATGCTATACGAAGAAATCCCGTAAGTCCATTATTTATCATATATGATTTATAATTTTGAACAATATAAAAATTGCAGTGGTCAAATAGCTAGAATTATTTTAAGTAGTATCACTTTATCCACACTATTCTGAAGAATAAAATGATATACAAAATTGAATTTAAAATGAATCAAATTATCTCAGAATTTTCCTATTCTCATAGTAGTAGTCAACAATATCATCAACACTGATCATTCTTATTGGAAATCCATTTTCATCTAGCATGGTAGCCACATAAAAATCGTTCAGATAGAGGTCTTTGCGCAGATTGGATAGAAGATATGGCTCATTGAAATATATCAGCTGATCTAGATTTAATTTGAACATAGGCTCTGATTTGAAAGAATTATAATCTGAATTATTATTTATCTTATTGTAAATATATTTCAGAATAGTTAAACTGGTTATCTCGCCTTTCAATCTCTTACTTGTAGGCTCTATCACGCCAATATATGTTCTGTTCAACTGTTCAAAAAGTGTGATTGCCTCGATCATACTGGAATCCTCTGTTACACAGTTAAAATCAGTAATATCCTCACCAATTGATCTATCAGAATGAATTGCCTTATCACACAGATTTATCCATAGAAAATCTGTATTTATTATATCCATCTCTGTGTAAATACCTCGGATCATATCATCATTAACGATTAGCAATACATCAAGATCAACAGTAGCCAGTGTATTAATCGCCTCTGTAAGCATCATACATGAATCAAGGACAACAATATCTGGAGTATAGAATTTTTCCACCTCTGTATCAAGAACCTCCAATCCTCTTGCATCACCCAACAGTTTGAGCACACTGTTTATCTCTATCAAACCCATTATGTTATTCTCATCAATCACAGGAATATGCCTGATATTAAATTCCATCATTAAATCTATGACTACTTTAAGCGTATCTGAAGGACGTACTTTGTGCACGTATTTACGGGCAAACTCACCAATTTCAAGACTAGTCATGATTATATTTATTACAATTCAGAATGTAATAAATATATATTGTGTTGAGCATATAAGAATGTACAATGTAATTGATGTAATCAATCTAATAAGGCTATTCTCATCTAAATGAATACAATTCATATTTTATCTAAGTATAAAATATTATAAAGTATAGAAATAATAGAAGATATCATGAATAAAATACTAGAGGCAATATTCTCACACAGATCTGTTAGAAGTTTTGATACTGCATTTGTTATTCCTGAAGAGGATATAGAACTGATTATAAAAGCAGGTCAGCAGGCAAGTACCTCATGCACAGGGCAGATGTACACGATTCTAGAGGTGACAAAGGACAAGAGAGTTGCAATGTGTGGAGAACAAAAATTCATTTCAGAAGCATCTTTTTTTGGAATAATTTGTGTGGACCTACATAGATTGCACAGATTAGTTGAACAGACAGGTGGTGAGAACCCACACTGGCCCATGGCAGGTTTCTCAATTGGTACATTTGATGCAGGATTATTTGCACAGAATATTGCACTTGCAGCCGAAGCACTGGGCTATGATATCTGTTTTGCAGGTACATGTGGTGATATGTCAAAACAGATCATTGAAGAATATGATCTTCCCGAACTTGTTATGCCACTCACAGGTATTGCCATTGGAAAGGGTAGTGAGAACCCTCCTGTAAGGCCAAGATTACCTGTCAAATTGATACATCACAAAAATAAATACAAAAAATATACAGAGGAGGATCTTCAGGATGGTATAAATCGGATGAACAAAGGTATGGATGAAGAGGGATATTATCTTAAATATACAAAAAGAGAGAATTTCAGCTGGAATGATCATATCAAACGTAAATTTGGTGGAAAATGGCTTGAGCGTATACAGAAGAGCAGATTAATATCAATGAAAGAGCAAAAATTCCTTGACTAATATTTATTCTTGTATACATTGAGTATTTTGGCTGCCATGCTTGCAGCTCCGAATCCGTTGTCTATATTCACTGTACTTATTCCAGGAGCACAGGATTGTAATGCAGATCTAAGTGCAGTCTCTCCCTTTCCACCGAATCCGTAGCCAATGCTAGTAGGGACTGCAATCACGGGTAATTTGGTCTGACCAGAAACTACTGGAAATAGTGCACCATCCTGACCTGCAACAAGGATTATACACAGATTATTATCATCTACCTCTGATAATGCCTCTTTGAAGCGATGTATTCCAGCAACTCCCACATCCATGGAAATATGAGTTGAGTATCCAAAGAACCTCATACAAAATCTTATCTCATCCACAATATATCTATCGGAGGTACCTGCTGATAGAATTGCAACACTTAACTCATCAATCTCCCACATTTTGTAGTACAACATCATAGTCCGGTTGAAATCGTCCAATTCTACGATCCAATCTTTATCTGCATTGAATTCATTGATTGCATCTATCTGATCATTCTGTATTCTAGTGATAAGTACTCGTCTATTCTTTTTCATTGCATATTCAATTACACTCAAGAGATCAACTATTGCTTTGGGTTCTGCAAGAATTACTTCTGGAATTCCAGTTCTTGACTCACGAGAGTGATCATGGTTTACTGAGCTCATAATTCCACCTCTCTCATCAGCATGTTCCTAAGTTTAATAACAGGAATATCTAGTTGTTCTGATATTCTTTTAAGATCCTCAAATTCTATCTTATAACTGTATTTACCCCTTTTAATACTAAATTCAACTTTTAAATCATTAATCATTGAATTCTCTTTTGTAATTGTTCTAGCACCAATATGCCTATTGATATCAATCACTCTCACACCAAGAGTACCTGTATGTTCTTGAATCATATCTGAGATCTTATCGGTATCAGACCTCTTAACAATCACTCTCATACAGTATGCAGGCCTATTTTTTTTCATAAATATTGGATAGTAGGAGATATCTAGTGCACCAGCAGACATTAATTTATCAACTGCATAACCAAGCAATTCTCCATCAACATCATCTATATTTGTTTCCAGAATACTGATATCACTGCTAGTATTTGTTTTTTCACCAAGTCTTAAACGGAGATAATTTCCCCTGTCCTGCCATTTCTTCTGGCCGAAACCCAATCCATTGTGTTTCCAAACTGCAGTACTACTCTTCTCCAGATTTTTATTCAAAGATGATATTATTGCCATACCAGTTGGAGTTGTTGCCTCCCCACCTAAGGGACCAGGAATGCTTGGTATATTGTATTTCTGCATAATTGCAAGTGTAGCGGGTGCAGGTACGGGTAGTTTACCATGCTGAGTATCTACAATCCCCTGACCTAGTGCAACAGGTGAGGTCACCACAGAGCAGATCTGTAATTTATCAAGTAAAAATACAGAAAAAGCTATATCAATCACTGTATCAATAGTTCCCAACTCATGTAAATGGACATGATCTGTATTATGGACTATCTTCTCAGCATCGACCATAATATCAAATATATTATCAGCAATCTTACGATATACACCTCTGATATTCAGATTGTCAAATAATTTATTCATTAGAATTCTAATTTCTTTGATTTTAATTTTTTTGTCATTGTTTTTCATAGATAATAATCTACCATGGAAATCATGATAGCTAATCTGATTACTTTTTATTTCCACCGGATTTAATAATTCAGAATTAATTTCTTTCAAAAAATAACTGATTATTTCATCCACATTGTGATCTTTACTGTATAGTTCTAGTAAACCTGCAAGAAACATATCACCTGAAATTCCAGATAATGATACATCTATTGCCAATACATTATTGCACATCTGACAATTCAACAATAAATATGTCTTTATTAAAATTTTACATGTAAATATACTGAATGTCTAGAATTAAAATAAGGTCTTCTATTGATTTGTCAAGTGGAAATATTAATTGCAAATATAAATAAAATTTCTCACTATTGAGAGTGAACTTAATAAATCAATTCAATTAAAAGGTTAAGTGTGTCAGAAGATATTCAATATGAAATTGAAATCATTCAGAATTTGATTCAATCTGGAATGCTTGATAGGGCATTTGTTGAACACAACAAATTATTGGATAGTAAGGATCTAGATTTAGAAGGTAGAATTCATCTTGATTTGATATATGCACGCTTATTGATTGAACTTGGTGAGTATGAAAAAGCATTTAGGATAATGAAAAATATCAGATCAGATATCAATGTAGTTAAATCAGAAATACTTAAACTTGGTATATATACATACTATGCCATATCACTGGTATTTACAGGCAAAATAAAAGATGCATTGGAACAGATTGATGAGATTGAGAATTTCATATCCAAACTTAAAAAGATAAATCTCAAGAATTCAAGGGCATTGATTTCTGAACTACATAATTTGAAAGGAATTATCCATTTCAGAATGAACGAGCCAGAGAAGGCACTTGAAGAGTATAACAAATCAATTGTTATTTCTAAAGAAATTAATTTCAGAAAGGATGAGGCTAGAACTATTTTCAATATTGCCTCTCTATACGATCAGAGGGCAGAATATAAACTAGCCTTGTATAATTTTTCAAATGCATTGACAGTTTTTGAATCTATAAAATACTATGAGGGAATAATTCCCTGTCTAACTAGAATGAAAAATATATATCAAAGACTTGGTGAGAGCGACAAACAGTATGATGTAGAGAGAAAAGCTATGGATTACCAGTTGAACAAAGAATTAAGAGCATGTAAAATTGCCTCATCAAGAATGGATATCGAGCTCAATAAACAGATCACAGATCTTATTAGTGAGAGAAATCAATTGGAGCAGAAAATATGGCAACTTGAGTTCACAATTAATTCGGGTGAGATCGGCGGTAAGGGTCTTGCAAATGAAATTGAGCAGGTTGCAACAGAAGAACTTCAAACACTTAAAATGGAGTTTAATGATCTAAGTAAAGAGCTTGAAAAAAGTAAAATAGAATTAGAAAATGTGAAGAAAGAGAGAGATGAATATAAACTCAGTTCTGCTGAGAATGACAACAGTGAGTTGCTTAAAGAACTTGAAGATAAACTTTCCATAGAAATAAAAGAGCACAATAAATTGAAAGAAGCTTTTGAGAATATATCCAAGAAGAATGAAGAATTAAAGCTTAAAATTAATAAAATAGATGAGGAAAATAGTAAACTCACTGAGAAAGTGCGACAATTAGATCTGAGAAAAGAGATTAAACAGGATAAAGAAGAATTAAAGCTTAAAATTGATGGTCTGACACTTGAACTTGATACATTAAATAATAAAATATCTGCATTAAACTCAGAAATGGCTGAAAAACAGAATAAAATAGATAAATTCACTGAGATTGAGAACAGATACAATATTCAGATTAGTAATCTGGAGAAAAAACTAAGAGACCAGGATCAAGATGTATTACAAAATAAAATCAGTCAATTGAACAAGGAAATAACTGATATGAAAAATAATAAATCCAATGAGATAAAAACATTGGAAATGGAGTTGGAGAAAACTAACAAAGAATTAAAAGAGAGTAAGGAGACGATTAAATTGAAAAGCCTTCAAGATCAGATGATGGATGATTTAAAAAACGAAAATATGAATTTAAAACTTGAGATTGAGAAATTAAAATCAGATAAAGAAGCAGTCAATCTGAAAGAAAAACTGGATAAGTTATCAATAGAGCTTGAGAAAGAGAAAATCAAGACAAATAAACTATTGATTGAATTAACTCAGTACAAAGAAGAGAATGCAATAGAGGTCCACAAACAACTGCTGCAGAAGGACAAGATAATAACTGATTTGAGAGTTCAATTGAGTAAACTACAGAATAAAGGGATTGTAGAGGATAAGGATGTAGATGATGAGAAGATAGAAGAAGTCAAACCAGTTACATACAAGAAAAGTAAGATCACATCTAAAGTCACCCCAGTCAGCCAAACAATTAAACCTTCAGAAATAGCCAAATCACAGACTTCCAAGGATGAAACTATTGGTAAAGTATATCATCCAAATCTAGGTGCGATGAATAACGCAAATCTAACCGATTATATTGAGAGTGATAAGCTGGCTAAAAATGTATTTGAGACTGTTAGACAATCAGGAACTATTCAATTGAAATTCCTTGCAATGAGACTTACTACCTCTGTTGCAAAATGTATGGAAGTAATAAATAATCTAGAGAAACTTGGAGTTGTAAAATTAGCATACAGCGAGGGAAATGAGAATAATCCGAATATTAAAATCAAAGTATAACTGATCATCTATACAATTCACTAAATTTTTAAAAAAAATATCGATAAATCATATTTCTTAAATGAATTCCATCAACAATTTACAAAATAAAATAAAAAATGTAGAGAGAAAGATAATGTTAAAAAGCAAAGAAAATATGAAGTATTAAGTAACATCAATAATTACTAGGACAACACAGATAAGAATGGAAACAACTGAAATTGCAAATCCTTTATGGAGTATATTTTTAATTATCTTCTTTGTAATACTTAACGGCTTCTTTGTAGCAGCAGAGTTTGCACTTGTCAAACTCAGACCTTCTAAGATCAAAGAATTACTGACTACTGGAGATAGAGGGGCAAAGAATGTTTATGAATTAACTAAAGATCTTGATAGAACGCTTACCAGTATCCAACTAGGTATTACACTTGCATCAATTGCATTGGGTCTCATAGGAGAACCATTTTTTGCAGCACTTATTGTAAACGGAATTAATTGGATCAATGGATTATTCAATCTCTCTATCACACTTAATAGTGTGGTACTCCATACATTTGCTTCAATATTTAGCTATCTTTTTGTAGCATTTCTGCATGTGGTAATTGGAGAGATTATGCCAAAAACTATTGCAATCCAATATCCAGAATCTACTGCTAAATTTATTGCATTACCCTTAATTCTGTTTAATAGAGCATCTGGCTTTTTCATTACTTTCTTCATAAAAACATCTAATTTCCTTATCCGGTTAATTGGTATCGAACCCATCCCAGAAAGTCATCTTGAGGCATTCACTGAGGAAGAGCTAAAAATAATACTTAAGAATTCTATTTTTGACAAGGGTATTGAAGAATATGAATACAGATACATCAGAAATATACTTGAATTCAATGATACCACTGTAAGAACAGTACTGACACCTAGAATAGATGTCAGGGCATTACCCATCACCTGTACTGCCAAGGATCTTCTGGAATTATCTGTTGAGACTGGTTTCTCAAGAATTCCAATATATAACAAAAATCTAGATGATACAGAGAATTTTATTCATATTAAAGATGTATTACCATTTTTGCTAGGTAAGAAAGAATTTGTAGTCAAGGATCATCTACGAGATGTAATAACCGTATATCAGGAGAAAAGCCTGTACAGTCTGCTTGATGAGATGAAATCAAAAAATATACAGATGGCATTAATCTATGATGAATATGGTAGTCTTGATGGTCTTGTCACAATTGAAGATCTATTAGAGGAGATATTTGGAGATATTCAGGATGAGTTTGATGAGGATATAATTCATGATGAATTGCTTGAGAAGAATGGCCATTACATTGTAGGTGGTTTAATCTCTATTGGTAACTTCAACAAGAAGGTTAGAAGCAAATATGAGGTTGAAATACAGTCTGAAGAGAGTGTAACACTGGCAGGATATGTGATAGAATTATTCAAATCTGAGATACCAGAAATTGGCCAGAAAACTGAGGATGAAAATTTCAAATTCGAAATCATTGCAGCGAGTGGCATGCGTATAGATACAATCAAGGTTATCCCCAAATTGAATATCCAAAAATCAACCAATGGGAATGAAATTAATCCTGAAAAATAAAAATAAGTAACTATTCAATAATTATTCAAAAATTCTGAACATATGATGTTTTGCTTTAGAAAAAATTATTCCATTTATCAATCATCATAGAAGCCTTATCAACATTAATAGGGGAAAGAACATCTGTCTCTTTAATTGATGATCCGACTATTGCGCCGGAGATCAACCCTTTGTAACTCTCCATATTTGAAAGATTAAGACCACTACCTATAATTGGTTTGAAGCCATGCTCTGCAAGTATTTTCAATTTAGAAATATCAACCGCTCTGCCAGTGGATATACCCGATACAATAACATTATCTGCTTTGCCCCTTAATATTGCATTCTCAGCAGATTCAAGTATTGAGAACTCACCCATCTGATATGCATGTTTGACATGTATATCTGCATATACCTTGACATTTGATTGTAATCTATTCTTCATTTCCTGCACTTCAAGTGCTGCACCCTCTATAATTCCCTGATCAGTAACATAGGCACCTTCGTAGATATTACAGCGGATAAATGAGAGATCAAGCATTGATGCAATCTGCAATGCCTGCACAGATGCATTTCTCAGGAGATTAACACCAAGTGGGATTTTTACTTCCTGTTTCATAGCCTGCATTATTAAAGTCATTTTTATCAGTACAGTATCATCTACTTTTGATTTAACAAATGGTGAGTCGCTGAAATTCTCCACCATTATCCCAGAATATTTCAGCATTTCCAATTTTCTACCCTCAGATATTGCATATTCAATAATTGATTCAATTGATTGTTCGCTATCATAGGTTAATCGTGGTAAGTGTATCATTCCAATCAATGGTGCTTTATTCATATAACAGATTATATGTATATTATTTATAAATTATGTAATACTATTCAGTTACTTTCATCAACTGTTTGTATATTATGTGAAATCGCTTTTAATTGTTGCTTCTACACCAACCTGTCTGATGGTTGATTCTATCTTGTCATAATATTCTATTGCCTGAGGCGTCATAGTGGCATGAACTTTGCCCATTGCATCCACAAAATGATAATAATGCACAGTATCAGCATCTATATCCTCACGAAGTGCATTGATTGCAGCCTCTCTACATAATGCCTCTATATCAGAGCCGACAAATCCCTCAAGATCTCTTGCAAGGGTCTCCAAGTTCTTACCAACATCATCAGCCAATGGCATCTTTTTGGTATAAAGATTTAGAATTTCTCGCCTACCATCTAGTGTGGGTGCTTTAACACGTATCAATCGATCAAATCTTCCAGGACGTAGCAGAGCAGGATCAATTATATCAGGTCTATTTGTGGAGGCAATTATGGTCACATGATTAAGTGATTCAAGACCATCAATCTCAGTCAATAGTTGTGAGATCATTCTCTCTGTGACATTATTATCACCACCAGAACCTCTTCTTGATGCAATAGAATCTATCTCATCAAAGAATATCACTGTGGGAGATGCCTGTCTTGCCTTTCTGAATACCTCTCTGATACCTTTCTCACTCTCACCAACCCATTTATTCAGCAATTCAGGACCTTTGATACTGATGAAATTTGCCTCGGATTCATTGGCAACTGCCTTGGCAATCATTGTTTTTCCGGTACCAGGTGGACCATATAGTAATACTCCACCAGGAGGTGTGATTGCGATGCGTTTGAATGCTTCTGGATATTTAATTGGCCATTCGACAGTTTCTCTTAACTGCTGAATTACATCTTCTAATCCACCAATATCATCATAAGTTACATTTGGGATAGTTACAAATACTTCTCTTAACGCGGAAGGAGTTACTTCCTTGGCTGCATTCAGAAAATCATCAAATGTAACCTCCATTTGATCAAGTACTTCATCTGGTATCACATCCACATCTAGATCAATCTGTGGTAGGAAGCGTCTCAATGTATGCATTGCAGCCTCTCTACTGAGAGATTTAAGATCTGCACCAACCATACCATGTGATTTCTCAGATAATTTTAACAGATCAACATCTTCAGAGAGTGGTATTTTATTGGTATGTATTTTCAGGATCTCATATCTTCCACCTTGATTTGGCACACCTAGTTCTATCTCTCGATCAAATCTACCAGGACGTCTCAATGCAGGATCTACTGAGTTCACACGATTTGTTGCACCGATTACAATTACCTGTCCTCTTCCAGACATTCCATCCATAAGAGCGAGTAGCTGTGCCACAACTCTTCTCTCCACCTCTCCGGAAGTACTCTCTCTAGATGGTGCGATACTATCGATCTCATCTAGAAAGATAATTGTCGGTGATTGTTCAGCTGCTTTTTTGAATATACCTCTGAGACGTTTCTCACTCTCTCCATAATATTTGGACATAATTTCAGGACCATTAATGGTGATAAAATTGGATTTGGTTTCATTAGCCACTGCCTTTGCAATCAGTGTTTTTCCAGTACCGGGAGGGCCATGTATCAGAACACCTTTAGGAGGATCTATACCAAGTGTTTCAAATAATATCGGATGCCTTAATGGCAATTCAATCATCTCTTTTATTTTCTGTATAATCTCATCCAGTCCACCAATATCCTCGTATGATATATTATTATCACCAATTGAGTGCTCTGAGAATATTTTATTTGAAATCTCTATCTGTGTATCAGCTGAGATGAGTGTGATACCTTTGGGCTCTAGGCCTACTACAACGAATGGCAATGCTTTGCCCAGTATGGGTATCATCACAGTATCTCCATCTGTGAGTGGGTAACCATTCAGTCTTTTTCTCATTACCTTAACAAATTCATTCTCCACATGAAAATCAGTGGCCTTTGGTGCAAGTATTAATTTTATCGAGTGTACTACCTCAGCTTTGCTAACACGTACTTTATCCTGTAATTTTATACCAGCGTTCTCACGTATAACTGCATCCATTCTGATAACTTTGAAATTTACATCTTCTGGAAAAGATGGCCATGCAACCGCTGCTGTTTTCTTAGTACCCTCTATCTCCACTATATCACCTGTTGATATATTGAGAGCCTTCATTGCCTCACTGGATATTCTTATCTTTCCTCGAATAACGTCTCTTGATTTTGCTTCTATTACCTGAAGCTCAATTGAATTATCTTTATTCATCGCCATATTTTATCTCACATTTGCAATATTATCTACAATGTTAGTATGGATTTGGGTTTATATAAAGACGAACTCCTAAGTCACCAAATCTCGTTTAAATTTGAACAATCTTTTATTAAATACGATCAGTATAGATCTAGACTAGTAATGTGAATTTATGTTCCTCATTTATTACTATATGAAAATAGTGAATTATAATTTAGTATACTCTCAGTAATTATTTTATTATAAATTATAATGTTAGGAATAGTAAAAAAATCAAAGTCTCCAGACAACTATCCAGAACATTGTGGGCTATTAAGCGCCATATTAACCATCGCTTTTTGTGGATATAAGCAAATTTTGTGATAGTTTCGATTATAACACCAAAAGTCCAGTATTTCCCAAATTATTATAAAGTACCACAGAATATAATATACAATTAGTATTCTTAAATAATTTAAAAAATATACTGAATTATAATTGTAAATGCTAAAAAATGGAACAGAGCAATTTATATCTAAATTCAATCCATCGATACAATTATACATATATCTTAGATCAAAATTTGTTATACTAGTTTTTAATTTAAAACATTTCCACATTAATTTAAATATAATGTAAACAAACGTCTGTAATGTTGATATAAATGAATTCATGTCCTATCGTTGAGCTCATGATCACTTTTAAATATGGAATTCCATTATTCTCATGGACCAATGAGAACAGGGTTGATATGGCATCAAATGCTGGAAATACAATTGAGAGTTCAAATTTAATCGGTGGATTGCTGTCTG
>JAJRQD010000195.1 GCA_024280435.1 archaeon
AACATATCCAAGTTCTAAGATTAATGGGTGAAAAATATCTTAAAATGTATGAATCAAAGGGAGAGGACCTGTATGCCTTACTTGGAGATTTGCTTGACGATAAAATAAGAAAATCGAAAAATTAACTGCGGAATGTGGGATTATAATTCATTATAATTCTTATGTCTTGTATAGTGCAGTTAGAAACTATGTACTCATATTATTTTCCAATATATAACATACGAATTACCATCCGGTTACTTATATCTTATATAACAAAAATTAATTGATAACTTGTCAATAAGACAAGAAGTGAAATCAATGAAACTAAACACCGCAACACATCTAGAAATACCAGTTACTGATCTTGATAAGGCAAAAGAATTTTTCTCAACAATTTTTGACTGGGGAAAGGTATGGCAGGGTTGGAATGAGAGTTATGCTCTTGTTTCACCAAATGGTGATGATCTTAGCTTTGGAATATTCAAAGTTGATGAGGTAAAACCTAGTCAAATAATAATCACAATTGAAGTGGAGGATATTGATAAATTGCTGGTATTGATCACAAAGAATGGTGGAAGCACCACTCGTGAGAAATATGAGATAGACCCATCTGTTGGTTTTGCAGCAAATTTTAAGGATCCTTTTGGAAACACTTGGGGATTACATAGTGCACCTAAAAATCCTAGGTATCAATAAATTCCTGCTTTATCACATTAGGTGAGCTATTGTACTCAATCACCTCCTCATCCAGTTTAAATCCTTTACCAAATAATCTCACAGTTGTATCATATGGTACCTTATTCTTACCGAATACTTCTTTAGTATAGTATTTTGATCCAAAAATTGATAATTCATACAGAATTTTATTCAGATCCCGTCCCTTGGTAGTTAAGGAATATTCTATGATAACTGGTCTATCTGATACTTTATTCTTATTGATCAATCCCTCTGTTTCCATATCTCTCAACCTTTCTGCAAGTACTTTTGATGATAGATCTGGATTTGATCTAAGGAAATCTGAGAAATGTTTTCCATTAAATAATAAATCCCTAATTATTGTTAATGTCCATTTTTTGTAAAGAGAAGTATTATATAAAGCAACTTGAATTGGACAATTTTTTATTCTATTCACTTTTAAACCCTGTAATTGTTTCTAATCTGTCGATTAAAAGAATTGTCTTATTGGTGATAAAATAATAATGGTTTCAAGTATTCTAATTCTTTAAACAAATATGAATCAATTTCAACAATCCTTGCTTTGAAAAGCATAATATTATAAATTGATAATTGATAATTCGAGTATATGAACACCCACCAACAATTACAAGCACTTCAAGCAGGGCTTCTATTTATTATCTTCCTCCTTATGCTTTATCAACGTATTAGCAAGCAGATCTATGCATTGAAGTATACCATGGTTGTGGTGTTATTTGGAAGTCTCAGAGCTTTGCTTGATATGACTATCAATGCAGACCGAAATGTTTGGGGATACACAAATAATCTGCATTTCTGGTTGAACATGGCATCTGTTATTGTTTGGTATATCTATGGTGAGATGGTTCTTAACGATAAACCTAACCCAATCCGATTGGCAATTGTATTTTTCATCACTGGCACCCAAATTGCTGCTCATTATGTTGGCTCGATGTTTTACTACAATGATCCACGAATTAATGTGTCTGCAAGTGATAATGTATATAAAAATCCTGTCTCCTGGTTCTTTTATAATAATGGTAATACTGCTGATACGCCATTTTGGGAATTACCAATTGATATTCTCCAGATATTTGTATTCATGTTTTTGATATGGGTATATCTCAGAATGTCTATTTTCTCATATGGTAAAAAGGCATTTAAATCCAGTGTTGCTATGATAATATCTATTGTATTCCTTCTGATGGGATCATTTTTTGAATTCTCAGAGCACTTTGGTGCAAAAGAGATCAATGGTTCTCTATCAATGGCTCCTGGATTTGCGTTACTTGCATTTGTATATATATACAATCCAAGGTTCTCATTTGCTGCACCCGTGCAGTTACAACGGGTAATTATTATGCATCGAAATGGTGTAATGATAGGAAATCATGTGTTTGTAGATAAATATGTGGCGGAATCTTCAAATGAATTGGCCTCAAGTATGATTACCTCAGTGAACAAATTATTCCAAGAGATGACTAGAACTCAGGCAGATATTGAAATAATCAAATCATCCACCTCTACCATGTTATTTGCATATGCAGATAAAGTAACAATCCTTTTTGAACTTGATAAATCAACATATCTAATAAAAAATTCTTTGAAAGAGCTGGTAAAAGAATTCTCAATCAAATTCGCTGATAAATTGAAAGAAGATGCTATTTTCTCTGAGGATTATGATAATTTTCCAAAATTACTATACAAATATTTTCCTATCCTTGATTAATAATATTATTTGATATGGAATTAAATAATCCTAAAATATGATTTTAATATATATCTTATACAATAATCTTTTACTTTAATCTTATAAACTAGAATTACTAGGAATTCAATATGAGTGATGGAATATTTACATGCAAAATTGTACTCTTAGGTGAGGGAAGGGTTGGAAAAACATCTCTTAGACGCTCTTATCTCGGAAAAAATTTCTTAAAATCATATAATATGACCATTGGAGCTGATTTTGCAGTTAAATCAGTTAGTATAGGAAATTATAACTTGACCGTTAACCTTTGGGATCTATCAGGACAGAGTAAATTCAAAATACTCCGGGAATCATACTATAGAGGTGCTTCAGGGGCTATATTGGTTTACTCAATAGATCGTAAAGATACTTTTGAAAGTCTGGATAACTGGGTGATTGAACTGATAAAAAATAATGAGGAACGAGTGGTCCCAATGTTGGTAATCGCAAATAAGATTGATCTTGATGATAAGAGAGTAGATACAGCAAGTGGTGTTGAATATGCAAGGTATCTGAGTGAAAAATTCAAATTAAGTATTCAGTATGTGGAAGCATCTGCTCTAACAGGTGAGAATGTTGAGAAAGCATTTGAAACCCTGTTTCAAAATATCATTGATGAGACAATTAAAAAAAGTAGAAAAGATAAAAATGTATATCTATGATATATACGTGTTACTTACAATTTTTTTCATTTGAAAATGAGGAATTATGCTTAATACGCAAAAAATTATATATTGAATTTTTGTAATTTACCTTATTGAATGAAAAAAAATAATTTATGATTTGTGAAGTATCTCAATAGATGATAAATCCACCTCCTTTTTCTATTTTTCACAAGGTACTAACAAAATATTAAATTACTATGTCAATTATTTTTGAATTGTGGTAGACAATATTCAATTGAATATTGACACACAAACATATAGCCTGTAACAAGCGCGAGTGGTGTAACGGTAACATTGGACCCTTCCAAGGTTCGGCCCCGGGTTCGACTCCCGGCTCGCGCATTTTATTGAATTAATTATTATTTAAAAAGATTTGATATTTTTTCAAAGATGGAAATATTATTATGTAGCATTATTTTTTCTATAAATGATTAAATGACTGAGGATATTTACAGCAAAAAGACACGAACTGTTCATTGGATACTTGCATCACTTATTTTCATAACCTTTCCCCTTGGTATATTCATGGGTAGGTCTGAGATGAGTGCATTGAAATTAAATTTGTACAAGGTACATATCATTATTGGAACCTTGATTTTTATATTTGCAGCTTATAGGTTGTATCTGAAATTCACTGAGAAGGATAGACCCGGAGAACCTGAACATCTTGCAAATTATTCAAGACAAATACAGAAGGTAACTTTTCCAATTCTGTACTATTTCCCATTATTATTGATGGTGTCTGGTTTAACAATTATTTTTACCACAGGTCTATTTCCCGTACTTACAGGTTCTGGAGATGATATTCCTGCTGGTATTGTGGATTTGACTGTTGGTAGGTCTCATCTGATTGGAGGTCTTGTACTGGTACTTACAGCTGTTACTCATTTTATTGGTTCTACACTTTATCAGCTGAGTAAAGGTGAATTGTATGCAAGAATGGGATTGAATATTCTGAAATTTAATAAATGATATTGTAGTATATCTGTTGATTGAAAGATATAATCTATTCACTTTACACAACAATTGCTTAAATATTCATTAACTATTTTATGTTTTGATAGTTATATTTAAACAAATTTAACTTATGTTATTTCATTAAACTTTATAATGCATCTTGACTACATTAACAAAAGATTCCAGTGTCCAATTTGTCATGCTTATGAGATGGTTTACATTGATTTGAATGAGATTAGGAATGATCCTAGAGCGTCTAGTGGTATTTGTAGAAGGGTGCTTTATCATAATGATCATGGTATGATACTTGATATCGATCTCAATGGCGATATCCGAGCAATCAACCCTATAAAGAAAAAACTAGATATGCATTGGCAGAGACAGAAGCTAGTATTATCTGATAATTTTCTAAATAAATTATTGAATACCAATCTGTTACTACTCAGTAGTGACCAAATAATATATCAAGTGATATTGAATGAGATGAAAACACTTCTAGGTAATAAAATACCATTTAAATTGGAACTCAGTGATGGTTGCAGCTGTTTCAGTTACAAGAATAGTAGATTTATGTGGTATACTGATGATACCGGTTTTGTAAATGATAATTTTGGTATGGTGATAGTGGACCTGTTGAATAATATATTGAGTGATATATCTATCATCTCAAACCACAAAATAATATTTCTAGCTGATGATACTAATCATGAACTGATTGCAGATGCTGACAGGCTTGGTATTGAGTACGAGTTAGTAAATACAACTTATAGTGAAAAGATACACGTGATCAATGAGAAAATATAGTTCTTGAATTTGGCAAATGAACAATGTTTAAGAGTTTACTTTTAATTCAATTCTTAATTGAATATTATATGCTAGATCCTGATTTTCTTAGATCACCAGTTGAATCATCTGTTGCATCTGATTTTCAATTGTATTATGCACTAGTGTTATTATCACTTACTTTCATTTCTATACTTTATCTGTTTATCAAATTAATACGAAATATTAAGAAGGATTATTCAGTATTTGAAGTACCATTCAGATATTTTCTCGCTATTTTCACAGGTTTATTTCTTGTGATATTCAATGAGATAATAATTCTTGTATCAATTATTCTGACAGATCAGACCTATACCTATCTTGGAAGGGAGAATGCACTGTTAATCGTTACTGGACTTGGCTTCTTTGTGTATGGATGGACTAAGGTATTACTATTCAATCTATCCATAAAGCCACCATACAATAAATTTGTGGGTATTGCATTTATCGGAGCAATGAGTTTCTACTCATTTGGGGTGATAATTACTGCATTGATTGCATTTCAACTGATAAATACAAAAGTATTTCTCGGAATTGGTTACTCAACCTCTGTTGCGATATATGGATTGTTCCTAGTTATTGATATTATTGTGATGATGTTTATTGCCAATAACAAAAGAAAACAGTCGATGTATCAGGCTTGGATCGGCTTTTTACTATTTTTCTCATTATTATTGAATTTCCTATCAATTATATTCAATGTTATCCCCCTGATAATAGTTGGCAAGGTGGATCCATATGTTCATGCAGTATTCAACTACATTGTTGAACCATCTGTGTATTTTGTAACTGATACACTTTCATTATTATTCCTATCATGGGTATTATTCAATCCTGAATGGTTGAAGAAGAGATCAATTGAAGAGGGTAGCTAATGTTTATTCTGAAGTATCTCAAATGCTTCTCTTGCCTCTAGGGGATCATCTACAACATTGAAATAACCATCAAGTATTATTGAATTCAAACCATTTGTATCCTTATAATTCAGTATCTCTAGTAATTTGAAATTGTATTTATCCATAATTTTATCTCTTAGATCAATTGGTGGTACTTTATCTTTATTCTCATTGAATGCAAGTATTACTCTCACATCAGATGATAGTTTATATTTCTCCTCACTGATTTTCTTAACAAAAGAAGGATCAAAAGCAGATGTGTCAAAAATGATGGACCTCAATTTGATATTCTGTTTTCCAAATAGTTTGGATGTACTCTTTTTCGTTTTATCACTAAGTGTATGTTTATCAACAAATGAGGTGATAATCAATTTGAAATTGGAATGTTCAATCTTGAGAGAACTCTCTTCATGCTCTATTATCAATTTCTCATCTAACATCACATATTCATTCACAAGTGCATGAAAATACATCTTGTACCTCTCCATATCTGTGATGAACATCAACATCGGTTTGTACCTCAATTTTTTTGCTCTTATCAATGAGTTGACAATAATACTTGCAGATACATTATTATTCACAATTGTTTCCAGTACATTTCGTATGATTGGATAGCTCTTGTATTCAATCACCTCAAATTCACTGTTAAAATTAACAAATATTGAATGTGTTTTATGCATCTGGAAATATCTGTTTGTCTTGATATTTTGATCGTCCTGATTAATGACAATTGGGTAATAGGTATCACATACAGGACAAAGGTACTTGTCTTTCATTTACATCTCCATATTTGTGAATAGCCAATTCACAGCTTCAAAAACATTCTCTCCAGTAAGGGCACTTCCTGCCTCTATTTTGGTGTTATATTTGTCATTCTCATTGATATTGTATAATGATGCCATCTCTTGTAATGTATAAACACGTTGTTTATCTGCAAGATCTATCTTGTTACCAAAAATCAATATTGGCTTACCAGTATCAAGAATTGAGAATGCAAATGCCTTTGCCTCACGTGATTTGACAAATTTGGCATTCTCTGGGCATCCACACTTGATAAGTTTATTATTGTCATTTCTGTTTGGACAGTTATTATCATCAAAACCACCTGATTGACAGGTATACAGTAGTGAGTTGTCAATAATATATATAATTCCATCTGCCTTGGCAATATCTGCCTTCCAGAAAAGATCCTGATACTGTTTGGAACCGCCCACATCTGTTATTTTGAATGAATGGGAGATCTCTCCCAATTGTATTGTTATCTCTCTGGTTTTTGATCCATGCGTCTCCTCTCTTCTCTCTCTTAATAATTTCTTCAGCATTAGTTGATCAACTATTGTACTCTTGCCTGCGGTCATATATCCCAGTATCAATACATTCTTTTTCTCCTTGGAGAAAAACATCTCTTTGATGTTCTTTATAATAAATGACAATTAACATTTTTTCCTTAAGTTAGTATTTGAAGATATTTAAATATAAAAGAATATTTTCTTTGTGAAACAGTACAAATTATCCAAATTCCGAATATCATCCGAATTGCAACATTGAACAACACTTGACTAATGCAATTCAGTATATGTTAACTGACTTCGTGCAGTTTTCGAATTAAAATCAATAATTTCAGATAATGGGAGTATAAACCTGATTAAATAGTTTAAATCAATTTCAATTATTGCTTTTAGCTTAAACCTCTTGTAATTATGAAACAATAGTTTTACTAG
>JAJRQD010000196.1 GCA_024280435.1 archaeon
TCCAACTTCTGCTATCACCCTATCCAATCCAACTTCTGCTATCACCTTACCTAATCCTATTTTCTCAATTGATTCTTTTATTTGGTATCCTTTTTCTTCAAGCATTGCCATGGTTTTTTTGTGTCTCCTTACCTTATCTCCATATAATATAAGAGCATATGTTAAGATAAAGTTATCGTTCATCTGAGTTGCCATATTAATAAAATTATCAAAATTATTTGTTGTGAACATACCCAATGGATAGTTGTATTTGTTAAGTTCTATTACATCAGATAGGATTATAATGATTGAGTTAAACACAACTGCTTTTATTTTGAATATACCTTTTTCTAGTATTTCAAGTGCATCTAAGTAGTTCTCACCATAGAATTTTGGTAGTTTTTTATGACCAGATATTATGAACACGACAGAGATATCTTCAGGTTTTATCTTTGGCAGATCTGATTTATTCTTTTTATATCCATAAATATTTGATAGAAAGATGTTAAGTTTGCCAATAGTTCTGAAAAAGTCACCTGTATTGAAAAAATCATTAATACTTTTAAATTCACCAATTGAGTATATTGTGAGATATTTGTATGGTGCATATTTTAACATTTCACTATCTGATATTTTACTCAGGTCAATAATAAAATCTATCCTTAAATTGGCAGTGGCAACTTCCTGATCTGGAATGATTTTAATATTGTATCTTGACATGAATGAAGTGAAGATATTTTTGAATATTGGATCTTTCAAAAGAATATCTGTTTCTTTATTTCCCACAATTAGAATATATTTGCAGAAATAAATAAATACTAGCTTATCATTATTTGTAAAAAGTAGGATACTTAAAGCTAATTTATACTTTTCATACATTAAATAATATTTGTGCATTATAAGACGGGTAGTATTCACTGCTTCACCCGTACTTTTTCAGTATGCATCGATAAATTGGAGCTATATTTCATAATTAATATATTATTAATAGTTAAAATCAGGATACAGCTTTTGAAAGGTTAGAATACAATGGTTTGGATTTTATTTTTTATATTCACAACAACTTGATTTTATCAATTCAATTTGGTGTTGCGAATTACAAAAATATATTAATGAAACCAATTTGATGGGGTAAAATGACTATTGAAAATAATAATGTGAATAGCATTGCTGAGCCTTTGCCAGTACCATTAGCACCTGTAAGTTATACTAGAAATACACTTATTCCCTATGTTCTTGCAGGGTTAGTAATTATTCTAGATATTGTGATGATGATAAATGTGATCAATACCATGGAGAGTTATGCAATTCTAGTCATACCAATAGCTCAGATCATGTTCATACCACCATTTATTGCTTTGATATTGATTAGCAATCAGTTAAAAGAGCGTGAAAGAAGATTGTATTATGAGAAAAGGGATAATACTGTATTCAGAAGGAATTTCACTGATAAGATCATCAGTGCATCTAAAAGATTGAGAAAAATGTTTATCATTGGATTGCTTTTATTTTTACTTGGATTATCAGGATTAGTGGTGGTCAATCTGACACAGGATAGACAGCATGATATTTTACCCCTGAATGAATACACAGGGTATGATCAGGAGGAGATAATTGATATTATTGATGTCAATGGAGATCTTGCAGTTATTGTGATCAGAAATACCAATGATAATTATGAACTGAGAAGGATATTGATTGATACTGATACCTATACACTTAACAGTGATACTAAACTTGCAGACCTCACACAGCGGTATAATCTGATAGATTATACCCGGTTCAACAATAATATGTATTTTATCATTGAATTTTACACTGATAATGGATCATATATGAGTGTTATCAGAGTGGATTTTAATTTGTTGCTTGTGGATGAATTATACAGTATGGATCTTCAGCAGCAGAATGGATTATCTGTAACACCCTATGTGCATAATTATCTGTCGGCATATGATGGTGGTGTGAATTTCATTCAGACAGACTTTAGAGATACCATCAGTAATGTCACCAGCATATCAGATAATGGTTTGGTTTCATCATTTTTACTGGACAAGCCTTTGATTGATGTGATCAGTGGTACAGATACAGTATTGCTAACTCTGGATAGGCAATCTGAATTTGGTATGCGTTTGTACAGAATTGAACATTCAGGCTTTGAATTTACCAATTATAGTGCTACTGAGATAGACTATACTTTGGAATTCTCAGAGCCATTGGTATTGGATGAGAGTTTTGGAGAATATGGTTTGCAATATGCGGATGGTAATTGTGCAACTCTGTTATTAATAGATGACAGACCATATCTCAGAACAATCAACAATATACTTGATATTGATACGGGTATCAGTAGTACATCTGAGCAGGAGAATAATTACTGTACATTCATTGATAAGGGTTCTAATGGCAGATTGAGAGGATTTGCCATATCAGACCAGTTAATTTTCGGTGCTTCTGGAGTTATAGAGTACTATGATCCCATTACTCTTGATAGAGTGGCATCTCAGGGTGCTATGTTGAATGGATATGATCAGAGTACCTTCTTCTCCCTTGTATTGATTGATGATACTCTGTATTCATCTGATCGATCAGCCAGAGTATTTTTATGGAGTACAGATATAGATTCAATTAATCTTGTATCAACAATCAGGTTTATTTTGATAATATTTTTCTCTATTCTAATGTTGATTGGATTGGCACTTTTGCTTATTAAATTGCTTAAAATACAGAGATACGTGTATTATTAGCATAATTGTATAGTTTTATTTGGATTATTGAAAACTAATTCTTCCAACTTCATTCAGGTAGTCATATATTTTTGTTTTATCGATTAATGAGAGTACAGAGCTATCATCCAGTTGTTTTTTCAGATCACAGATATATTGTTTCAAATTTTCTTTTTCATCTTCTATTCTGTAATAATAGTGTTTCAGCTGATGTATTTCTATAAATTCCTCTGCTTGTACTAGAAACTGATATGCTTTGTCAAAATTATTTACTATTAGTGCCAGTTTAGATTGAATTATGAATACAGATACATTCTCACTCACTATCTGTTCTCGTTCTGCAATTTCCTGTAATTGTGCGATATATTTCTGTATCTCGTTGAATACCTCTTTCTCCTCATCTAACTGATATTCTAATAATAATAGTTCGATCATATGTTTCAGAGATCTGATAAGAATATAGAAATCAAAATCATTGGTACTGATAATATTCTCAAAAATCCCTACTGATTTTAATTTTGTAGTGTGTCTTTTTGATGATTTCAGCCTAATTGCCTGTGAATACTGTTTGTAGAGTTCTAGGTTAGCACTGTTTTTTATATTGATATTATTTAGTTCTGCTATTGTCAGATCTATTTTTTCAGTATCATCATGAATTGCCTGTACTTCGATAATACTCACAATGCATTTTGCAAGAACTAGTTTATCAGAGCTATTTATTTCTAGCCGTTCTTTTGCCCGATAAAGATAATCCAATGATATATCATACTGTTGTTTTGATTTGTAAATATCTCCAATAGAGATCAGAGTTGTTGCCACATCTGTTGAATTACCAATATTGCATTTTATCTTAAAACTTCTCTGAAAATATTCCAATGCAAGATTGAACTCTCCTTTTTCAGAGTATAAAGAGCCGATATTATTCAGTAAATAAGCCAGGTTCCGATTATTATTCAATTTTTCTGCTATGACAAGACTTTCCATATAGTATTCCAATGCATTGTTCAGTGCACCTTTGTTTGCATATATATTACCTATATTGTTGAGTGAAGATGCAATATCGGGTTTAATTCCGATATCACGTCTAAGTTCTAGACTCTTCAGGTCATACTCAAGTGCTTTGTCCAGTTGTCCCTCCATTTCATGAATTGCAGCAAGATTATTCAACTGACTTGCGATACCTGCTTTATCATCTATTGATCCATATATTATAAGGCTATCTCTGAAGAGTTCTTTTGCTTTTGAGGTATCCCCTTTTTTCAGATAAATCAGACCCTTCATATTGATAAATTTGGCATTCCATTCCTCATTGTATTTATCTTTATCATGGAAGAACTGATCAACAACCTCGGTAGCCAATTCTATATTGCCTATATGGTAGTTCGCTTTTGCATACCAGTATTTATCCCCAATATCATGCATATCACGGGTTACATCAATTAATCCTTGATAATCCCCTTCATTGAATAATCGTTCATAGTTTGACAATTACAGCTATTAAGAATAATTTATACTTAATAATTACGGTCTATGAATATTATTTGATCATGTAATATATATTTCGGAGATTAGAAAGCCTGTTTATATACAAGATAGAGCACAATGTATGAGAATACATTGAAAAAGAGCCCCTTCTAACATATTCTATTTAATCATTAATAGAGATATTATTTGTTATTTTCATTAGAATAATATTTTAATAATTTTATTTGAAAATATTAATTTTTATTAGTAATATTTATGGCTGATAATTAGGAGTTGAATAAATGGAACATAAAATAAATCGGGATACTATTACTTTGGATCCAGTAATCGCAAAAATGGATACATCACCCACTCTTGCAACTAAATTAAAGGTTATGGAACTCAAAGAGAGGGGAAAAGAGATATCGAATTTTGGACTGGGTGAGAGCCCTTTTGGAGGTCCCCCCAATGTTATTGATTCAATTGCATCACAGGCATATAGAACTGAATATTTACCAACAGCAGGCATTCCAGAGTTAAGGCATGAGATATCTGAATTTTATGAGCAATATTTTGGCTATAAATTTGATAAAAGTAGAGTTATAGTTGCTCCTGGTAGCAAGGAATTGTTGTTTAATGTAATGCTTGCAACAGATTCTAAATGGTTTTTCTTTGCTCCTTCATGGGTATCTTATGAAGCACAGGCAAAAATGCTCAATAAGAGCTATTGGAGAGTTCATTTATCATATAAGGATGGTTTCAAAATTACAGAGAAAGTGATTAAAAAGAGGTTCAGAGAGATTGATGATCAGCTTTATGGAAAACAATTATCTATGTTGATAAATTATCCAAATAATCCAACGGGGCAGACCATATCCAATGCGGAGGTAAGAAAGATTGCTAGATTTGCCAGAAATAATGAGATTTTGATTTTGAGTGATGAGATTTATGCCAATATCACACATGATGGATACAAAGATAAGCATCTATCATTCGGTATAGAGTATGCAGAAGGAACTATTGTTACTGGTGGTATTTCCAAGGATCGTTCCATGGGAGGTACTAGATTTGGAGTAGCAATTATGCCAGAGGGACAGCCTCTTTTGACAAAAGCTATGAAATCAATTGGTTCAGAAACATATTCCTGTGTCTCTGCACCAGTACAGTATGGAATAATCAGAGCTTATGATCAGAATTCAGAGGTAGATAGCCACATAAGAGATTCTACATCAATCCACTCATTGATAGGAAAAACTGTTTATGCACATCTTAAAAAATCAAATTATAAGATTGGAAAGCCAGAAGGTGCATTTTACCTGATGCCATCAATGAATGACAAGCAGGATAAGTTGAATGAAATCGGCATATTTACCTCAACAGATCTTACAGACTACTTACTTCAAAAATATAATATTGCTGCAATACCGGGTGTAGCATTTGGATTGAGAAGAGATGATTTATCATTCAGAATTGCCTATATTGATTATGATGGTAATAGAATGCTTGAATCATTCAGATTGGATAAAGATGAGGCAATAAACAATTCAGATGAGTTTGTGATGAATAATGCAACTAGTCTTTACAGGGGTTTACAATCATTCAAAAAATTTGCAGATAAACTGTGAAAGTTATTGAGGTTGTTTATTGAATTTTTAGTAGATTTATTTCATATGGTTTAAGTTAGATTTTATTAATTTTTTATTTAGTTTATATGTTTATGCCTCATCTGGGCTTTCACCTAGATATGCATCAAGAACTTTTCTATTTGCCTGAATTTCTTCAGGTGTACCTTGAGCAATTACTTTTCCATCTGCAAGAACAAAAATTTCATCTGAAAATGCCATGATCACATCCATATTGTGTTCAATTAGCAGGACATCAATTCCCTTGGTATCTTTCAGTTGAATTATTCTATCAAAAATCTTGTTTGCTAATGTTGGATTTACACCTGCCACAGGTTCATCAAGTAATAATAAAGATGGTTGTGTCATCAATAGTCTTCCAATTGCCAATAATTTTTGTTGACCACCGGATAGTTCCTCTGCAAGATGATCAACAACATGATCTATTTCTAGAAATTTCAGAATAGTCATTGCTTTCACCACAAATTTAGCTTCTTGTCTTTTCCACAGTGGTTTTCCAAGAAATACCCAGAGAATAGATTCTCCTGCTTGATCTTTTGGAGATACCAGCATATTCTCAAGAACAGTCATTTTTGGGAAATTACGAGTATGTTGAAATGTTCTTACCATTCCTTTGTTTGCAATTTCAGCAGGTTCATCATTTCCAATATCATGTACTTGGAATTGTACATTGGCATCATCCTCATCATAATCAAGATATCCTGTTATCACATTGAAAAAGGTTGATTTTCCAGATCCATTGGGACCAATTAAGCTAGTCAGTTTTCCTTTCTCAACCAATACTGTGGCTCCATCAAGTGCTTTTAGACCACCAAAGTATTTGTAAACATTCTCTGCTTTTAGTTCATATTTTTCTGCCATCTTAACTATCTCCTTCTGTGATCCATTCCTCTCCTTCGAGACTGGAACCACTCAGTTTGATTAATTGAGCAATTAGAGGATTTTCAGATTGATTCTCCTCATCATTTAGATACAGCATATCATAGTATCGTTGATTGTTGTATCTGTGTTCTGGAACAATACCTTCTGGTGCATAGATCAGGAAGAAAATCAGAGTTATACCAACAAAAATCAATCCTAGATTAACAGGATCAAGTCCATTTTTTATGAAGAAATCATTACTTTGTACTAATGGCCCTTTTGTCACTGCATACAGTAATTGTATTACAAAAGCACCAAATATCACACCTTTATTATTAGCAGTTCCGCCAATAATCATCATGATATAAAGTGTGAATGTCATAAGTGGTAGAAATGTTTGAGGGATGATTATAACCGTATACATGGCAAATATTGATCCCATAAATCCAGATAATGCACTTGCAACTACTAGTGCTCTTAGTCTGAAGCTGAATACAGATTTACCAACAGAGACTGAGGATGTATCATCCTCTCTGATTGATTTTAATGTTCTTCCAAATGGTGAGTAGTATAATTCCTCTACGATTACAAATACAAGTGCCATACCACCAAGTGCCATGACAAAAGTATACCAATCTGTATATTTAATACCTGTTGCTCCATTACCAGTTATTAGACCTAAAAGGTAATCCACTATTGCTACAACAATCATGACAACATAGAATACCTCTACTTTTATTTTGTTCAGTAATAAAGACTTGTAGATAATAAAGATAGCCGCAAGAATTATTATCAGCATGTCTAGACCTAGTAAAGCCTTGTAGGATAGTACTTTCGTATAATTCAGGAATACAAGAAGTAGACCCAGTATAACAAAAGTTGAGAAACCCTTACTGATTGATAGAAGAAGATGTCTGTCTTTTGGCAAGTGTTCTATTACCTTCTTTGAGCTACGATAGTATGAATAGTAGCTCAGAGCAGTTATTATTAAAATCAAAGCTAGCTGAGACATAGTTATAAATGAACTAGACATGAATTCACTGGAATCATATGTTATGTAGACAGGATTATCTATGTTAAATCCGGAGTATCCACCAAGAGAATCTTCATTGTTTAGTACTAATCTTAGGATCTCTCCAGCCACTATAGTGGTGATTGCCAGATAGTCCTCTCTGAGTTTCAGAGTTGGTAGTGCAAGTAATACACCAAATAGACCAGATACGATGATAGATATTGCCAGACCGATATAAATAACCATGGTATAGTTGAATCCAAGAGTACCAGCCTCTAGTTTGGTGGTCATAATTGATACGGGTATTGCAAATGAATATGCACCCACAGCTATGAATGCAACCTTACCAAAATTTGGTAGACCTAGAAAGCCTGCCTCAAGGTTCAGGGTTAGTGCCATACCTGCAAAAATACATGCGATAGTCAAAGCATCAAGATAATATGCCAATCCGGAGATATTTCCATTGAATAATGGTGTTAGAAACAGTGCAAATACAGGTAAGCCAAATGAGATCATGAGGATTACTGATTTATGTTTTTGGTAATATGTGTATACGCTTTGAGGAATTAATCCTGATAGTGTATCCATTATTACTTTACTAATTGGGGTTCTTTTTAGAGATAAATATTCTTTTTCCATAATTAACACCTCATAATTTTGACTTGGGATCGACTAGTCCCATCAAACCTCTTGGTCTGAAGATCAGCACAACTATGATAATTACAAATGGAATAACTTGTGTCCAATCTTTTTCTGGTGACCAGAATATCAGAAAGTCGAAGAATGCATTTGTTTTATTTAATTTGACAAAGATAAATGCATTGGCAATACTAGTGTATGATTCCACAAGTGCTACAAGGAAGCCTGCAACAAGGGTACCTTCAAAAGAATCAAAACCACCAAGAGTTACAACTGCGAATATTATCAGTAGTAGCACAAATCCAGATGCGGGTTGGAATGCAGTTTCTGAGAACCTGAACAGTGCACCCATACCTGTTACACCACCTGCAATAAACCATGTTGCATAATTTATTTTGCTTGTATTGATACCGGTGATCTGGGCCAATTCATCATCATCGGATGTTGCCCTCATAGATATTCCCAATGTGGTTCGGGTGAATATGAAATTAAGAGAATAAACAGTCAATAACATCACAGTAACTGCCCAGAAATCGTTTTGTGAGATGATCACAGCAGTTTTACCTAGAAATGTGAATCGGGTTAGACCAACAAATGGAATACCTAGTAGTTTACCAATTACGGGTATATCAACTAGAGAACTTTCACCAATAGTATTGAAATAATCAGGATATAGTGGAATATTGCTCTGCAATTTAGCACTGAAAAGTTCCTGTAGAGTTTGTCTGATTATAATTCCGAAACCAATAGATGCAGTCATCAATGATAATCGGGTAGCTTTTCTTCTTATTAAAGGTCCAAAAATCAATAATTCACCAAGCATAGCCACTATACCTGTTAGTAGGAAAGCTGCAAGCATTTGGCCAAATATTGTATTGCCAAATATGATACCTAGATATTTATAATTACCCATATTGGTGGCTAGTGCCACATACAATCCAAAAGTAACAAATTCAGCCTGTGCAAAGTTGGAGAATTTTCTTACCCTGGAGGTCATTGTAAGTCCAACACTTATCAGAATATAGGTGGATGCTTTTACAATTGAGATCTTTGTTCTCTGAATAAAGTTTATTGGTGTAACAATATAGAGTATCACCATCAATAGCATATATGCCATTACTATAACGA
>JAJRQD010000197.1 GCA_024280435.1 archaeon
GGACACATTGTGTCTGAATAGAATATGTGTATATTCAATAAAAATCATTTACATAAAGAATTACTCAAAATATATTCAAAAATAGATATTTGTATGTACTGCATCACAAAAACATGCAGATTATTATGGATTTACAAGTTCAATTTGCATACCTAGTAGTACTTTTTTTAGTTTCATTAATCCTTTTATAAATCTCTTATCAAGACATTTCATCTCATCAATCTCTAGTATTTTTTCAGAATTATAGGTGAACATAACAACCAGTGACTCATCCTGTTCACTAATTAGCAGGGAAATATCTAATTGTTCAGATATTGGGAGTAATTGTGCCGTTAGATATTCCAATTCATTAAATTCAGTTCTAGTAATCTCAATCACATCAGAAACATAAATATAGGACTTCATAGTAATAATTTGTAGAATACTATTAAAAGCAATTAATTTATAGTATACCGAAAGTATTCTGATGTTTAATTACCCACATAGGAAGATTTTTTTAATGAACTACATATTTATACTATGGACGAAATTAATAATTTAGATGAGTTCAAGAGCTTCAGAGAGAGAATGAATGAGAAAATTCTTGCCTCGGGTCATCTAGGGATAAAAAGGTTCTTCACACTTGATACCAATGCATTCCAGGAAGGTGCACTTGATGTGAGGACTAAAGAGATGCTAGGCCTGGTATCCTCCATGGTTTTACGATGTGATGACTGTATTACATATCATATCATTCAATCAGTGATTGCAGGAGTTAGTGATGAGGAGATATGGGAGGTATTCAATATTGGGCTGTTAATTGGTGGTTCAATAGTTATACCACACTTGCGAAGGGCAGTTGCCACTCTTGATGAATGCAGAGATCTTGAAACAAACAACCCTGATAAATTGAAAGAACAGGGAGATATAAGTCCGTACGAATGAGCTGAAAGAATTACTTGTTTTATCAAAAATATAACTAATTAATATTTGATTATATGGTTACATTAATATTAATTCGATAGTTAGAGAAGTTAATGTCACATGACCACGATCACAGTCACAACATGAACAGCCTTCCCAGATCTAGATTGAGGATTGTATTCACCATAACCTTTCTCTTCATGATTGTAGAGGCTGTTGTTGGTTTTATCGCCAACTCACTAGCATTAATAGCAGATGCAGGACATATGCTTAATGATGTTATATCCATTGCACTTGCATTAATTGCAATACATCTAAGTGGTAGAAAAAATACAAAGCCTGAATTAACATATGGCTACAAACGTGTGGAAGTATTATCGGGGTTAATCAATGGTGTATCACTGATACTTATTGGTGGCTATATCATAAAAGAGGCAATTGAGAGAACTGTTGCAGCAGAACCAATTGAGATACAGGGTAAATTGATGCTGACAGTGGCATTTATTGGATTACTCGTCAATATAGTCGGTATATTATTACTTAAAGAGAAGAAAGATGATAGTATCAATATGGAAGGGGCATATGAACATATAATGGCAGACTTACTGGGATCTGTGGCTGCAATAATTGCAGGTATTGGAATTATACTGTACAATGCTTACTGGTTAGATATAGTGGCAAGTGTTATTGTATCTATACTTGTACTAAGGAGTGGTATTAAGATAACCATCAAAGCAGTGAATATACTGATAGAAGCTATACCTGATGGGTTTAATATTCATGATCTGAAGAATGAATTATTATCAATTGACGGAGTAGATGGAATATATGATCTGCATGCCTGGCGATTGACAGATGGATTGGATATTGTGACAGCACATATCAACATCTATGACGAGACAATGTATCAGCAGGTTAGAAATACCTCCACAGAGATTGCAAAAACACATGGATTCCATCACATTACCTTTCAAATTGAGACACAACCATGTGAAGATCCGGTAATGAATTGCTGTTCAATATAGTTAAGATATTGTAAATATCCAGTTTAAATTTATATTCAGTATTTTTAATTACAACTAATTTTCAATTATATTTAATAACCACTCAAGAACTCTTGGATAGGCAATTATTTTATTCTTCAGTTTAGCAACTCCATGACCTTCATCTGCAAATCGCAATAACTCCACATTCAGACCTTTTGCATTCAACTGTTCATACATCTGAATTGATTCTGATAAGGGTACACGCTCATCACGATCTCCTTGAATTATAAAAAGAGGTGATCTGATATTATCAATCTTATGAATTGGACTGATACTTCTCAACATATCAATATCCTCATCAAGACTACCATACTCAGATTCTCTCAATTTACGCCGCCATGCAGCAGTATTCTGCAGAAATGTGACAAAGTTTGATATTCCAACAATATCCACACCTGCTTTCCAAAGTTCTGCATGTTCAGTCATTGCAGATAATACTGCAAATCCACCATAGCTACCACCATATATAATCAAATTATCTCCATCAATGCTACTTTCCTCTCTCACATGCAATGCCAGATATTTGATATCAAGTATTGAATCCAGTCTTCTATCTTTATTATCCAGATCCATATATTTTCGACCATACCCTGCGGATCCTCTAATATTTGGTGCTACAATTGCAAAACCAGCTGATAGATAGAATTGTATTACAGGTGAAAAACCAGGTCTGAACTGTGCCTCAGGCCCTCCATGTATCATGATTATTGTTGGATAGCCATTGGCAGGTACTTCAGTCTTTGGTAAATACATGAAATATGGTACTTTCATACCATCAAAGCTGATAAAAGAGTGTAGTGTTGCATCTGAGAAATTGGAAGAGGATATA
>JAJRQD010000198.1 GCA_024280435.1 archaeon
AATAAGAGTTTATCTTAATTTATCAATAAAACTATATTTAAGTATTCTATAATGTTATTACTGAATTTCTATTAATAAGAGTTTATCTTAATTTATCAATAAAACTATATTTAAGTATTCTATAATGTTATTACTGAATTTTTATGTAAGAAATTAAAAAATAAGATAAAAAAATAAAATTAAGATAAACAATAAAATTTGATTTTGTTATAATGTATTTATGAAATAATAAACCTTAAAATATAAGATATAGTAAATTGAAAGTATTGGCTTATTAGCTAGGCAAGAAATAAAATGTCTGACGAGTTTAAAGATTTAGATATAGATGACTTTGAAACATCTAATGAAGATGTAGTCGATAATGATTACAAACCTGAAAAAAAGAAAAGAGAAAGTTCTGCATTGATGGGTATTCTTGCAGGGGTATTACTGACAGTTGTATTTGAGATATGGATGGGACTAGGCCTTGATGTGGCTAATAATCTGGTACATCGATACACTGCATACATGCTTGGAATACTGGTGATATTCGTAGTTGCTTTCTTTACAAGAAGTATACTTAAAATGGTATTTTTTGCAATGCCAGTTGTTGTTGGCACCTCATTCATATTACCATTTTTCTTTCCAAATATATTCAGTGCATTGATGGCTCCTTTCTTGAATTTACTACCAATTGCAATTGCAATAATTGATAATTCAAGTTCCCTGGGATTGGATGTGACTGCATATCAATCATACATCACACTAGTAGAGACCTATGGTATTGTGCTTGATTTTATTATTGCTATATTTGTCACATTCTTTGCAGGCGTTGGGCTTAGATGCTTGTGAAAGTATTCTCCAACAAACCAAATGTAATGACAATAATCTCACTACCAATCGGCTTATTCCTCTTCATCATAGGAGTGATTGTATTACCATATTTCGTGGTGATACTTACTGGAGTTGTACATTTCGGTATGGCCTTTGGAGTTGGAGGATTGGCTTTGAATGAAGGACTTGCATTATCGGCTGCAGGTGATGTTAATGGATCAAATGTATATTTCAATGAAGCCACATTCTGGTTTGAACAGGCAGATGCTATGCTTCAGGGATTGAATGATCTTGGTGCATTCTATTTCCTGGGATTATCAGTACCGGATATACGGCCGTTGATTGATAATGGATTTCTGGTAATAGATGCGGGGGTATCGTTGGCGAAAGGTATAGGACCAATGATGAATGGGATTACAAATATACAGATCGGGATAGATGCAGCAATGAGTGCACTTGATTCATCAGATAGCTCTGCACTATCATTATCTTCTGATATTGATAAATTCAATGCAGGTATTGCACAGATGGAGATAGGCTTTGCAGATTTCACATCATCTGTTAATTATGTAAAAGAGGCAATCAATACACTTTTACAGCTGAATGATCAGGAATTGATTGATGCTGCTGCAAAGAATAATTTACAGGATTCTATCAATAAAGAACAATTAGATCTGATTAGAGGAGCTGCTAACTTACTAGATGTAACACTAGATGTATTTTTAGTATTGATCAACGATGCAAATAAGAATGATGATAATATAAGTTCACCATTTATTCATCTGATGCTTGGTGCATATGCACTTAATTCTGCATCCACTGCCATTGGAAATACCACCAGTTTTGAAGGAACCACATCTGCATTTGAAGCAGCAGACAGTAATTTTACAGTAGTTGTGGATGCACTTCAAGATCCTGCATTTGATAAATTCTACAACAGTGATGTTGGAAGCAGTACGGTGATTCTTGATATGAAGGATCAATTAACTGGTATCTTCAGATTTATCGAGGATAGTGGTAATATTGCAATATCAGTCAGTGAATTTGGTATTGTCGCAAATCCTGTATTGACAGGAATGAACGAGACCATGTCTGTGTTCTCAGCAGAAGATCCAAATAATCCAGGTGAAAAATTATATGATAACTTCACAGTTATTCCTGATGCAGTATATGATGAGATGCTTGTGAACCTCACTATATTATATCCAGAAGCAGCTTACATGAAAGTAACAGGTGATATTGTGGATTTTTACCTTGCACAGATGATAAACAGAACAGAAACGGGATACTATGGTATGATGACTGATCAGGCAAGTTCATTCGCACAATCTTTCCAGGAATTTAATCTTACAGAAAATGCAGATAACTTTGAATTTATGATAGGTGGCTTCATTGGGATGATTAATACAATCAAAGGGCTACGTGCAGTTGATGGAGTTTTTGCAAATATTGGCGATGATCTTGATGTGATAAATCAATTAGATCTAGCAAATTATAATCTAACAATGCTTGATATTATACAGACACAGTTGGGATATGTCAATGGTAATGTTACACTGGCAAATGATATGCTTGATGATACAATCCCTCATATTGATAATGCAATTGGTAATTTCTCACGGATTGAGAACATGCCACAGATGAATACAACTGCACAGGCATTTATCAATATCAAAGAGGATATTCAGCAGTTACAATGTACTGATCAGGGACTTCCCACACAGAAAGGTCTATGTGAGATTGAATATCTCACCCAGGAACCAGTATTCCTGTCTAATCCCCCAGCAAGTGTAAATTCAACTCTACATCTGCTTACTGATGATCCAGATGGACAATTAGTATTTGTGGATGGCAAATTTGTGGATATTAATACAGAGATACAGAAGGTAGAAGTAGCAGGATAGAATTAAATAAACAATTTACATACATTAAATTTAAATTCAGTAATTTATTAATTTCAAATATGAGATATGATATTGTACTTAAAAATGCAAATATTTATGATGGTAGTGGAAAAGATCCATATATAGCAGATATTGGTATAATTGATGATAAAATATCTAAAATAGGTGTTCTATCTGGAGAGAACGAAATAGATGTATCTGGATTAATAGTATCGCCTGGATTTATAAATATGTTATCATGGTCGGTGGAGAGTTTGATCACAGATGGAAGAGCGATGAGCACTATCTTACAGGGTGTAACACTTGAGGTGATGGGGGAGGGGTTCTCATGGGGGCCACTCAATGAGAGAATGAAGAAACAATTAATCAATCTATTCAGTACTTCAGAGCCATATGAGGTTGTATGGGATACTTTGGGAGAATATCTTCAGTATCTAGAGGATAAGGGTGTCTCCACGAATATTGCTTCTTTTGTTGGATCTGCAACAATACGAACTTATTATCTTGGTGATGAGAACAGAGCTCCAAACAATGCAGAGTTGGATAGAATGAAGCAACTGGTTAAAGAAGCAATGGAAGAGGGTGCAATGGGATTAAGCTCGGCGTTGATATATCCACCCAATTCATTCTCCTCAACAGATGAATTGATTGCACTTGCCAAAATTGTCGGTGAGTATAATGGTTTGTACATATCACATATCAGATCTGAAGGTCAAAATCTTGAGAATGCAGTTGATGAGCTGATTAAAATATCCAGAGAGGCAAAAGTAGATGCAGAGATATACCATCTTAAAGCAGCAGGAGAGAGAAATTGGTACAAACTAGATAAAGTGATTGATAAAATAGATAGAGCAAGAAATGAGGGGCTAAATATCAGCACAGATTGTTACCTTTACACAGCAGCAGGTACAGGGCTTGATTCATGTCTACCACCAACAGAGGGAAGAGAGGAGTTATTGGCATTATTAACTGACAATAGAGATGAGATCAAAGAAGCGATGGCTAAAATAGCTGAGAATTGGGAGAACCTATATTTTGAAGCAGGCCCGGATAATATATTTCCAATGGTTTTCAAAGAAGAGAGACTAAGACAATATGCAGGTAAATCAATCACCGAGATTGCTATAATTATGAATAAAGACCCAAGAGATGTTGTGATAGACCTATTATTAGAGGATAAAACAAGAATTGCCAGTGTATATAGAATTATGAGTGAGGATAATATCAAGAAAAAACTTGCACTGCCATACATGTCTTTTGGATCTGATGGAGAGAGCGTTGCACCTGAAGGTGAAATATTAAAGCAGGGTATTCATCCAAGAACGTATGGTAATTTCTCAAGATTAATTGCTAAATATGTAAGAGAGGAACAGATAATAACTTTGCAAGAAGCTATTAGAAAATTAACTTATTTACCCGCATGTAATCTGAAAATTGATAAAAGAGGATTGATAAAAGAGGGTTATTTTGCAGATATTGTGATATTTGATTTTGATAGAATAAAAGATAATGCAACTTTTGATAATCCACATCAATTATCTGATGGAATGATCCATGTATTCGTGAATGGAGTACAGGTATTGAAAAATGAAAAACATACTGGAAAAACACCTGGTAGATTTGTCAAAGGCCCAGGATATAAAAATATATAGTATGAATTTTTCAAAATAATTTTATAATATTTTATTTTTTACCTTTTTTTATCAGTAATACAAGAAATATCAATGCAAGAACTGTTGAAACAACCGCAGGAATGAAAAGGGGATTTTCCATCAATGCATCAATATCAGTA
>JAJRQD010000011.1 GCA_024280435.1 archaeon
GATGAGAAAGAATTTCTATATAATAACTAGTTCCGGGAAAAATCCAAAATAAATACCATTACCAAAACAATAGTATCTCAAACCTTTAGTTTGCCAAAATTTATATTTTTCAGTTACCCCCTGTGCAATATATCATATTTGATGGTTACCGTTGACCGTATATGGACACAAAGGCGAATTTCATGGGTGAAAAATATCTTAAAATGTATGAATCAAGGGGATAGGAGCTTTATATTTATTAAACAAAGCTTTGGATGATAAATTAGTTGACAAATTAACTGTGGAATATGAGATAAAAATAAATTTTTAATATATGCCATCTAAATTCAATTTATGAATGGTGGTAAGTATTTTTTATTAATTATTATGATTCTGTTTTCATCAATTTCTTTTGGAAATCAAATTCCGAACATTAATGATGCAAGCATACAAAATTCAGAAAGTCTTGTTTATCAAGGTAATAATACAGGATATCTTCCAGAATGGAAAGATAATTCAATGGGAACAATTTTAGAGGTTAGACCATTTGATTTCAATGCAGATAATTATACTGATATTCTGGTAATTACTGAATATGGTTTCTATATTTATTCCGAGCAAAATAATGAAATAGAATTGATTGAGAGTTATGATTTTACTTTCAGTTATTTTGGCAATTATTTGGTTTTTGATATTAATGGTGATTCTTTTGAAGATTTACTAGTAATAAACAGTAATTATATCTATGCATATGAAGCAAGTGCTGATGGGTTGATAAAGCATATTATTAATTCAGATATAACATTTGATAATTATATTGAATTATTATCTGCAGGAATTTTTGAAGATAATATTTATATTTTTGGGCTATCATCTGATCATGTATATGTTTATACAATTTCTTCCTCTTTTGATGCATTAAAGGTACATTCTAATTTTCAATTTGATTCTCAAAGTGCAGGTTACAATTCAATGTTAATTAATGATTACAATAATGATGAGATTTTGGATTTAATCATACCAGTTAATGGTAAAATAGCAATTTATAATCTAAATAATGGTTTATTCCTGTTAAGTGATGTTATCGACTTTTCAGTTGATAAAAAACTTAAAATAGATTACATCAAAATTAAAAATGGTAATCAAAAAGATATTCTTATCTATGAACATGATACGGTGAATAATATAGTTGATATTTATAAATTAAACTATGATAAAACACTTGAACTAATTAATAGCATTACGGGTATTTATAATCTCAATGAGTTTAAAATTACTTCGGGTCATATTTGGAATAGTACAGTGATTAATATTATATTTTTTAATAGAATTAGATTTACATCCGTATTTTACAATGAAACTAACAATTCATATGATGATCTTTCAACCTATTATAGTCTCCCTATTGATGAATTAAATGGGCGTACATTCAGTGCATTCACAATTGAAGTTAATAATACTGAAAAAATAGTTTATTCCATAAAATATTCCTCATTTTTCATTATTCTAGATGGATATACTGATGTATATAACAGATTTAAAACTAGTCAAATATTCTCATGGCACGGAACTATCACTGATGCAAAAACTACTGATATTACTGGAGATGGAATTCCAGAGATTATTTCAGGAGGAAAAGGTGGTCATTTTACAATAATTGAATTTGTCAATGATACTTGGAATGTTTTATTCAATGATCTGATATCTAGTACAATTGGGGATCCAACATTTGTTCCGACATTTATATTTGAGAATGAAACCTATATTATGGCAACTAGTGGCTATAATAAAAATATCTATCATTACAATCAAACCACATCTAGTATAGATTTTATCTCCAATCCAATAATATATGGATCTAGTGGAAAAATTTATTATATTTTGAGTTATAATTATGATAACCAAGGAGAAGAGGAGATCTTAATTCTGACCGAATTTGGTAAAATAGAAGTATTGAATTTTACAGGTGAGAATTTTGATGTAATATACTCATATTCTATTGATTTATCATCTACCTATATATCTGCCTATAGCACTCAAGAGATGGCTATTCTTGACTATGATGGTGATGGGAATAATGATATTGCAATTGCTATAAATGAAAATTTAGATGTGAAATTTATAATAGTCAAAAATACAGTTTCTTTGGAGAGAACTCTAAATACTGTATATACACATCTATTCACAGATTCCAAATTATCTTTCAGCCAGAAGTTGCTAAGATTTGATGCAAATAATGATGGATCAGATGAGATAATAATGACAACAGGCGATAATAATGGTGCAAGTAACCCAGATAAAGAATTTCATATCAAATGGAATGGTAGTGAATTTGTTATAACAACACTAGATTGGACCTATTGGAGTAGTACAGAGAATGAATTTAATTTTCAATATATTGGCAAGAATGCAGAGGGAGATATGTTCATATCTGATGGCTTGAATAATGAAGGCTATATATGGTTATTACATGATAATCTAACTCTTACAAAATATGCACCAATACATAGAGATTTTTCATACTTTGAATATAATCGCTTTCCAATACTCGTAAATAATATCTATGATGATAGTTTGGCAATTTATGGTGTTATAGGACACAATGAGGTGTTTAGAAGTATTTATTCAGAGTATACTTTGACTGTAAGTGGTAATTATATCCAGTTTGAGACAACTAGTGAGAAGATAGATTATCCTACCTATAAATTAACACCTAGTTCCACATATTATGAGGATGCCGGAATTGATAAATTAAAATCGTATTCATGGAACAATGGAACTCACAGTTTTTATGTATTGAATGGTACTTTACTGTATCAAATTCCCGTACGAATTTATTTCGGATATCTCTCATTTACACTAATTTCAATGTATTCTGAACCACCTACAACCACAAGTCAAACCACTAACTCTGAAACTACAAGTGCAGTGAACACCAATTCTGAGATCACAGTAGACACAGGTTCAACAAATACTCCAATAAATGCATTACCAATTCAGTTTCTATTCATTTTACTTGGATTTATCCCCTTTATAAAAAAGAAAAGGGAATAAAAGAATTGCATCTGCTGTAACTGATATGTAATTATTATAAATTAGTCAAGGTATGTATTATACCAAAAATCAAAATGAGAGTAAAAGATCGATATCAAAAGGGATATAATTTTATTATTCATCAAGAGAGTAAATATTCTAATGTTTTTAGGAGAAGATTAACCAAGTTGAAAAGAATGAGAAAAAGGAGTTGTTAATTATGGGTAAAGAAGAATTCACAATAATCTCACTCATTCCATGAGGGAAAACACGTATTTAATGAGGAGGGTAAATTTAGAGAAAACAATAGTACACTTATTGGCCTCATCATTGAAATATTAGATATATAATTACAATTTCTACTGTGCATTGAAAGGTAAATCTTCAAAATAGCCAGTAGATGTTCATAAATAAACCCCAAAGTATTAATTGTGATTTTTGACCTGAATAATCCACTCTAAAAATAAATATTCAGGAATTTTTTCGATGAACATTGGAATGAAAGGCCCATCTCTGGCGAATTTATCTTTAAACTTCCTCTAAGATATAAAAATAATATGCATAAGCTACAATAATTATTGGTAATAATATCCTTCCAATAACATTCAACATTTTTATTAATTCATAGTTTTTTTCCTTTAAATTCATAATTTCGACAAAATAATTGAAGATTAACAATATTATTAAGAGAATTGAAAATAAATATGCAAAAACATAACTAGAGGACTGATAAAATATAAATCGGTATCCTAGATATATTAATATTATTGACAATATAACAAAATCCTTGTTAGACTTAATCTTTAAACTTGGTTCTATATTATTAGTCGATAAATTATGTACTTTCATATAATTAGCTCAAAATTAAAATAATTTTATTTATCAATATAGTTGGTCTCCAAAACTTTATTCCATTTACACATTTTTTACTGATCATAGGTAAATAACTATCTCATTGATTTTCAGTAATTCTACTATTTTAATTGTCTGCTGACAAAATTAAGCACTAATTAATTGAGAGAGAATATACATTGATATTATTCCAACATCATAAATGACACAACTTTTTTATTAGTACTCACAGTTAATTCAGAAAAATCACATCCTAAAATAAAATGACCTATGAATACTTCAAATTATGCTTGTTTTTACATCCATTACTCTGTCAAAATATCCAATACTATCTAAAGAACTATACAATAGCTCCATTGCAGGAAAGGATTTTGCTTACTGAAATCAACAATTTGAATATCTGGGAAATTGTTCAAAAATTGATTCTTTGTTTTCAATCCAGCTTCACTTTCCAAACATTACTAGTAGTGGAGTTGTATTATTATATCCAATTTCTTGTA
>JAJRQD010000199.1 GCA_024280435.1 archaeon
AGCAATAAATATAATGGGAAAAGTAGCCCCAGAGAATGTATTAAAACACATTCAATGGAGTAGTGGTGACATCATCTCACCGGAGCGTGTGAAATTGATTAATTTCACAACTTAAAATTCGTATGTACAAATAAGATGATTGAGACTACTAGAATGGGAATATCCATATATTTAATATTTTTTTCGCAAAACATAATATTTTATTTGACTATCTTCTTATGGAATAAATATTGATTGGTTTTAGTGACTGATACCTTTATTACTCTTGATGATCTTAAAGAATTAAAGCCAATAGAATGCCCTTCCAGAGGTCAAATTAACTTTCCATGTGTCATCTGTCAAGATTGTGAAATTGGCCTTGCAGAGGAAACTTTCGGAGATGGAGTGCTGATAGAAACCACAGTTAATTCAATACTGGTACATCTTAATCTTGAGCTCAAAGAGAACACACCAATGGAGAAATTTGTTCTGGGATTATTGAAAACTAGTTTATCTAAAATTGTACCATATGTACAGAAGTCGGACTATGAGCTCGGGGACCTAACTATAATGATAACAGATGATAAAAAAGATGATACAGAATTAATCAAACATATCAATGATTTCCTTTCTGGATTTATTTTACGCTGGCGACAGCTTTCAATTGAATCCAATAGAATGCTGAAAGACTGGGCAGATAGGATTGGTAAACAATTAGCAGCACAGTATTTCAAAGAGGTCACAATACGTTAGGTAAAATCATATATCATATCCTGTAGAGGTAGACACTCGTGATGCTGTAATCTGGTTATTCTTGAGCTTATTCCTTTCATCAGTACATATTATATATTATTTTCACGGATTGCTATTTTATGATAATCTATAATTTTTTGTAATTGAGCTATTTATTCTGATAATTTACTATCTTTATGTTATTTTTATGATAATAGGCCGTATTGGATGAAAAGAGCAATCAGTGTAATAGCGATTGTATTTATCAATTTGATAAGTACATGAATTGAAGGTCCAGAGGTATCTTTGGTTGGATCACCCACTGTATCTCCAATAACTGCTGCTTCATGTGCTGCACTTCCTTTTCCATTCTCTTTTCTTGCCTCAATTGTTTTCTTGGCGTTATCCCATGCTCCACCTGCATTGTTAAGTGTGAGACCAAGTAGGATACCAGACGCAGTTGCACCAATCAAGAAAGCTGCTAGTGGTAATGCGCCAAATATAAATCCAACTGCAATAGGTGTGACTATCACAAGAATTGATGGTACTACCATCTCTTTCAAAGCTGCCTCTGTAGAAACTGATACACATGCTGCATAATCAGGTTTCTTCTCATAAGCCATGATGGCTGGACCGTCCTCTCTGAATTGCCTTCTGATCTCTGTAATCATACCGTTAGCGGCTCTGCCGACTGCTCCCATAGACATAGAAGTGAATACAAAGGGTAGTAGTGCACCAATGAATAATGCTGATATGACAAGTGGGTCAGACAGGTTGATTACAGGTAATTCTTCTGAACCGATAAGGTGAAGGTAATCCTGTAAATATGCCTGGAATAGCAATAATGCTGCTAGGCCTGCTGAAGTCATACCGTATCCTTTTGCAAGTGCTTTGGTTGTATTTCCAACCATATCAAGGCTATCAATAATCTCTCTTGTCTCTTCACCAACGCCACCCATCTCAGCAATACCTCCTGATTGATCTGCAATTGGTCCGTATCCATCCATTGCAAGGATCATTGGTGTAAGTGATAACATTGCCATGGTGGCAATTGTGGATGAGAATACACCCCATAGTAATGAAGCTCTCTCCTGTCCAAATTCAGCAACCATTAAAGTGGCATAGATATGATCTGTTTCTGCAAATGATGTACCAAGCATATATGATGATACAATTGCAATTACCATACCAAGTACTGGCATCCATGTGGAGGCCATACCTACTGATAATCCTGTAATAATGTTTGTTGCAGCTCCTGTCTCGGAACTTTTAACAATCTCCATAACTGGTTTATTATCCCCTGTATAGTAATCTGTGGCATATAGTGTAAGAATTGCAAGTGCAATACCAATGGCTGCACTGACGATAAGTTGCCAAATACCATCAAAATAGATAAAGATCAAACCTGCAAATACAAAGAATGATAACAATGAGGTCATATTAAATGCGTTGGTCATTGGTGCCATTGCATTTTCCTGGTCTTCATCTTTCAATTTCACCATTCTTTCGGTAAAGATTGTCATTAATAATGAGATACCTCTTGCCACTAGTGGGAAGAATATGAATGCCATTGCAGTTGCTTGATATTCTGTTTCAATAAATACTCTGAAGAATAATAGACCAATAATCATTGCTCCGATGGTCTCACCAGAGATAGATTCAAATAGATCTGCACCTCTTCCTGCACAATCTCCAACTGCATCACCTACATTATCTGCGATCACACCCGGATTTCTAGGGTCATCTTCTGGAATTCCTTCCTCTATTTTACCAACAAGGTCTGCACCTACATCTGCTGCTTTGGTAAATATACCTCCACCAAGTTGTGCAAATAATGCAGCGAATGGAGCACCAAAACCAAATGCAATGATTGAAGACGGTTGTGGTTCCGCATCTCCAAATGAGTATGCCCAGAATAGAATGGAAATACCCAAAATTGATAATGCAACTACAAGTAGACCCATGACCAATCCGCCTTTATAGGCTGTGGATAGTGCTTTTGATCTACCCACGGTTGCTGCCTGAGTTGTTCTGGCATTGGTCTCTGCTGCCATTATCATAGCAATCGCACCTGCTGTTAATGATGCAACAGTACCCAGTATGAATGCTATTGCAGAGAATGGTTTATACCATTCATCTGCAACTAATCCGTCCAGTGTCACGTAGATTAATATTGTTAGGACTATTCCTATTTTGAAAATGGAGGAGTACTGTTTTCTTATGAAAGCTTTAGAACCTTCCATAATGGCATCCTGAACTTCCTTCATTTTTTCTGTTCCTCTATCCATTGCTAGTACATCTTTGTACACCTTGTACGCATATATGATAGCAATAGTGGCTGTTAATACGGGAATCCAAAGTTGGGACCATATTAGTTGTTGCGAATATGCCATAAATTATGTAATTAGTTGATATTTTTAAATATTTCATAAACTAACAAAAATGCTTAATTGTTAAACACAATAATTGATCATTATATCTAAATAGCTTAAATAATTTATCTCTACATACTCTAATTGTAATGATTAAAAAATAACTTCCCTGAATTTTAATTGTAGACTAGAGCAGTTATTCCTAATTTGATTAGAGATCAATAAGTTTTACAACATCTGAATTTATTATTGATAATTCACATTAATGCTTTATGAAGATAAATTAATGTTTTTAGATTGCAAAATATCTGATATTTTAATGATTATTTTTTGTGAATTTTAATATTTGGATTGATTTTGTTGTTTGAGGTTTCTTAAGTCTTGTCTCTAGTATTGCATGAGGCCAGCACCTTGAAGTGTGGCAGGGTATCCCAGATCAATTGCATTGTTGAGAATATAATTCTCAGCCTGTACATTGCTCATTCCCTGTGCCATCAACAGAACTAACATTGCTGCAACATGTGGTGCAGCCATAGAAGTACCTGATAAATCAGTTACGCCTCCACCTGCTGCTGAGGCGGTGATATATACTCCTGGGGCGGAAATATCAACATAGCTACCTGAATTTGAGAAACAGGGGAATACATCATCCTCTGCACCAGTCCATTCAGTTACAAAATTAGTACCGTCATGTAGACCTGTTGCACCTACTGCAATGACATTATTATTCATAGCTGGCCAAGATGGCTCGGTATCAGTTGCAGAACAAGTGGCATCTCCTTCATTTCCTGCTGCTGCAACAATTGCAACACCTCTATTATAGGCATAGTCAATTGCATTCTGTAGCATATCAATTGTGGATTGTGAAGAGGATATATCTCCACCAAGTGACATGGTGATTACATTGGCACCCAGGTCAGTTGCATGCATGATTGCCCATGAAAGATCTGCCCAGTCACCACCTCTTCGACCAAGTACTTTACCACTGATAATCTGCACGTGACCGGAAGCCACACCCACACTATCCTGTGTATTATCAAGAGCTGCGATAGTACCTGCAACATGTGTTCCATGACCATCGTCATCCTTTACATTTCTGTCATCACAGGCATAATCTGCTCTCTTTATTCCTGAGAAACAGGAGACCAGTACTCCCTGTAGATCTGCATGTTTAGAATCAACACCGGTATCTAGTACAGCCACGATGACTGAACCAGAAGTTGCTGCACGTGCACCATCTGCATTTATTCTCATATAGCCCCAATCAGCTACCTGAGGGGTTGGTGTTCCACCTCCGCCTCCAGGCTTACCTTTGTAGGGAATTACACCACTGAGATCATAGCCGTCGACAAGATGGAATCCTGAAACTTGATTAGTTATTACTAATGGTAGCATGGCAAATGCCAAAATACTGATTAGTAGGAGTCCATTTTTTTTCATAGTTTTTTTCTCCTCAGAATTATTTGATTACAATTCTGATATGCAACTATCTATCTAAACTATTTAAACTTTTTTGGAATTGTTGCAAACAATGCATGCAAAAAAAATTTATAATTTTGTAATTATCAAATTATGATCTCACAAGCTAAAGTTGTAGCATTATCTAAATTGGATGAATTATCTCTCTTTAAAATAAGGAAATTTGATATTTGTCGATTTTAGGTTGTTTTTTTCCCCTTACTAATGGGCAATTAGTCTTTCCTGGATATAAGATTTGAAATTTTTATTGAAATCTGATAGCTCTTTGTGATCCATTCTGTCTAATGAATATTTGATACTATCTGACCATCCAGAAGGAGTTTTTAGAACTGTTCTATTTTTTATATATAGACTGTAATTCTTGTAGAACTCAAAAAGCTCATCATGAGACATTCTATTCAAGGTTGGCTTGTATTGTGCGAATTTTCTCATCGGTGTTTGTGTATATTTTTCTTCTATTTAAAAACTCATATTACAAACCATAGAATGATAATCTTGCTATTTATATCACATTTCCACCAAGAGTATTCTATACATAATAAATTGCGTATAGTTGGATTTTATATAAGTCACCAATTATTCAAAAATTCATTTTTTAACTAGTAAATATAAAAATTCTATTCAAAATATTATTCCAATTATTATCTGATCACAGCTTGCCAAATGCTACTTTCATTTTATCAAATGTGATTGGCTTCAATACATATGCTGCTGCTGCAATTGAGCTTTTAGTGGTATCATCCAACTCTTTTTGTGTCACCATCACGATTTTTGTATCTGGATTGGATTTTTTCAGCATTTTTGCAGTTTCAAGCCCATCTTTTTTGGGCATAACAAAATCTAGACAAACAACGTCTGGCTTTTTGTCCTTGCAAATAGCCACACCACTCTCTCCATCAAAAGCAGTGCCAAGAACTTCATGTCCTAGTTTGGCAAGTATATTCTGTAATGCGCTCACACTCAATCGACTATCATCTATTATTACGGTCTTCATAGAATTATTTTATAAGATATATATATTAAACAGTTACTAAAGAAGGTACTATTTAGTGTTAACAATGCACAATTATCTGATTATAGCGCTAAAACTAAAAATTAAAAATTCCAAAATATAATAAAAATACTAGTGTAAAACTAGTTATAAAATTATATCTTAAAATTATTTGTACGTACAAATAAGATGATAAAATTAGTATATAAAATAAAAAAACATGACTATATGCAAAATTTGCTAGAAAGATTATTATTCGACAATGTGTGTATGATTTTTATCCAAAAAAGGATGATAAATATGAAAAAAATAAAACTAAGTATAATAGTTATTGCTATCTTATCTTTTGCAGTATTGGCCCAAGCAGAGGTTATTACTATCAGCAACATAAGTGATGCAAACAAAGAAGGTCTGAAAATAGGTGTACAATCAGGTACCACATCTGATATCTATGCACAGGCAAATCTGAATTCCTCAATATTAAAAGCATATGATTCAATATTACTCGCACAGAAAGCATATGATGCAGGAGATGTACACGTGGTTCTCGGTGATAAACCTGTACTCGAGGTATGGATCAAAGATGATGCAGATAGTAAAATTCTAGATACTTTCTCAGAAGAACTATTTGGTCTGGGTGTAAAAGATGGAGAAACTGATCTATTGAATGCATTGAATGCAGCACTGACTGAAATTTTCAAAGATACTGGTGATCATGGTTATGATGCAATATATGCAAATACATTTGATGATCTACCAGCTGTTTATGATGATGGAGATGGAAATTATGCATATCCTGCATACGCAGATGTAACCGGTCTATTGAAAACAATCATTGACACTGGTGAGATAAGATTTGGAACCGATCCAACTTACCCTCCATTTGAATCTAAAAATACAGATGGTACTTATGTCGGCTTTGATATAGATATGATGGATGAGATTGCATTGAGGCTATCAACAGAGTATGATGTGACTGTATCTGTCACAATTGTGGATAGTGATTGGGATCCAATAATCCCTAATCTAAAAGCTGGTGAATTTGATGTGATATTGTCTGCTATGACAAAAACCGCAGAGAGAGATCTTGAAATTGATTTCACAAGAGCATACTATGGTTCTATCCAGGCAATTGTAGGTCCTGCTGATGGTAAAATAGATATTGGTGGAGATAGTTTTCTACCAATTTCAATCCTACCTGTATTTGCATCACTTTCAATAATCGCAGTAATAATTCGAAAAAAGAACTGATCCAAAATAAATATAACACAACTTGATCTATAATCTATATTATTTTAACAATATATTTTTTCAAAATCAACAAAAGTTAATAAAGTATATTTGAAAATCGAATAGTGAAGAATACACAGATACAAAAAGGCAGATTCGAAAATCGTACTACCTTCCTTATTGCACTCGTTATAATGGTTTTTATAATTTTTATGGATATTCATGTATTAAGTCAAACAACAGGTGAGAATTACTGGTTTTATTCTGAAAATCAACCATCTGATGATTTCACAGATGTTTTGATGATATCTCCCACAGATGTCTATTTCACTGGTATTACTGGAACAATATACCACTCAACTAATTATACAAATACATTTACTTCTATTTTCAGTGCATCAAGTCCTCTGAATACAATTGATGGGAATGATACATTTCTTATAGCAGCTGGTGATGCAGGATATGTAACCAAGTCTACTGATGGTGAAACATGGATAGAATTGGATCTTGGACAGGCTTATAGTGAATCATTCAAAGATATCGAGATACAGGGTGATAATATATGGTTAATTGGAACAAATGGATTAATTCTGTATTCTAATAATTCTGGTATATCCTTTGTGAAGCAAAACTCTGTTAGAGCTGAACAATTGAATTCAATTGACTTTATGAATGCATCAACTGGCTTTATTGTGGGTGATAATGGTCTGATCATGAAGACATCAAATTATGGATCTTCATGGATAACCATTGATTCTAAGACCACACTTAATCTTAACAGCATTAATCTGGAACTATCGAGTTCCCCGAGAATATGGATTGGGGGTGATCAAGGTCTCTTTCTTGCCTCTTATGGAGCCACATTTGGTGAAACATTTCTTGTTATAGATACTGGTATAACTGAAAATATTAATGATGTCTATTCTCCAATATTTGGTATTGTATGGGTAGTTGGTGATAGTAGTACTATTCTAGGTCTGCGAGGGAATGAATTCAAAAATATACAACTACTTGAAACAAATGCTACAATTAATTTCAATGCAGTTTATGCGATAAATAATGAGGCAATTGCAGTAGGTGGAGAGATATATTTCAATAAAGAGGGTCTAGTACCTGTATTCAGTACAGATGTAGACTGGTCTGATTGGTGGTTCTTTGTATCTGAAGTTGAACCACTATTACTCAAAGGTATGGTTGCTGCTGTTAAAGTAATTGTGGTGGCAATTGTAGTTGGCTTTATGATTGGCTTATTCATGGCAACATTGAGGACTATACGAAATAGACCTCTCAATATAATTGCTACTGCATACTCGGATCTTTTCAGAAATACACCTTTATTGGTACAATTATTTTTCATAACATTTGGATTACCCGAACTGGGGGTAAATCCGCCTTTATTTATGGATGCAGTGATTGCTCTCAGTTTAAATACAGGTGCATATCAATCTGAAATAATTAGATCTGGTATACAGGCAATACCCAAAGGACAAATGGAAGCTGCAAGATCTCTTGGTATGACAAATGTACAGGCTATGAAGGAGATAATTCTACCTCAGGCTGTAAGATTGACCATCCCCCCACTCTCCAATGAAGCTGTAATATTATTTCTGAACTCATCACTATTATCAGTGATTGCATATGAGGAGATCACACGCGTTGGTACAATAGTGGCAAATGCTACATTTCTATACTCAAAAACGTTTATTCTTGTTGCACTTACTTATTTTATCGTGACCTATTCTATCACTCAGATATTACGCTCGGTTGAGCGAAAATTAAAAATTCCAGGTTTAGGAGGCGGTGCACTATGAGTGAGGACACATTACTCAAAGTGGAGAATCTGCATAAGGTATTTCCTGGAAATGTATATGCTGTGAACGGTATAAATTTTGAGGTAAAAAATAAACAGGTTGTTGTGATTATTGGTGCCTCTGGATCTGGAAAATCTACTGTTCTAAGATGTATCAATAGGCTGGAAGTACCCACTGATGGAAATATTATCTTTAATGGAAAATCTATAACTGATAAATCAGTGGATTTAAATCAAGTTAGATCTGAGATTGGCTTTGTATTTCAATCATTTGAATTATTCCCACATCTAACAGTGCTTCGTAATGTTACACTCTCTTTGGAAATGGTGCGCAAGATGGAACCAAAAGATGCAGAGGCCAAAGCAATTGAGGTACTATCTGATCTTGATCTTACTGATAAATTTGATGCATATCCTGGGCAATTATCTGGTGGACAGAAACAGCGTGTTGCTATTGCAAGAGCTTTGGCAATGAATCCTAAACTAATGCTGTTTGATGAACCTACCTCTGCATTGGATCCCGAACTTGTAGGATATGTTCTTGATACCATAAGAATGCTTGCAGAAAAGGGTATGACAATGATAGTTGTTACACATCAGATAAGATTTGCAGAGGAAGTGGCAGATTGGGCTGTGTACATGACAGAGGGCAAAATTGTGGAACAGGGTCATGCTAAGGAGATGCTGAGAAATCCAAAAGAAGAGAGAACTAAACAATTTCTATCAAGCACTTTGAACAAATAAATTATTAAATTTTCATAAGATAGTCAGATACATAAATAATTATCCAATTATCATTTATTTAGTTGAATTAAACATTATTGATGCGAATTAAACAATCGGTTTAATTACTATACTTCATTCTCTGATTTGTGAAAGACCATCTAAGTATAATGGCAATTGTTCCTTGCTATAATGAGGAGGGGAGAATTGCTAAGACTTTGAACAAATTGATCCCTGAAGTTGATTCTGTTTGTGTCATAAATGATGGTTCTACTGATAACACTATCAAAGAGATAGAAAATATAGATAACATTGATATAATATCATATTCGATAAACAGGGGCAAAGGGTATGCAATAAAGCAAGGTATTAATCATTTTCTGAAGAGTAATTTTGATGTGGTACTGTTTATTGATGCAGATGGCCAACACTCTCCAGAGAATATTAAATGTTTCAAGAAAAAATTCAAAGATAATGTGGATGTTGTTGTGGCATCTAGATTTGGTACTAAAGAGTGGCAGGAAAATATGCCCATATTGAGGAAAATAAGTAACCTTCTGTCAAGATTTGGTATATGGATACTATATAATGGATTTGTAGTTGAGGATCCACAGAATGGTTTCCGCGCATACCGCAGAGAGGTTATGGAGGTCATTGAATTTGATACCTGTGGATATGAAGCTGAGACTGAGATCATTATTGATGCATATCTCAAGGGTTTCAGATTTGATAAGGTATATATAAAAAGTATATATAATAATGAAGAGAACCATAGTAAATTCTCTCTATTCAGAGATACTTGGAAGATTCCTGGTGTTATGGTTAGGGGATTTTTCAGGCATAAACCATTTATTTTTCGTAGTTATGGTAAAAAGATATTATATCGAAATTCAAGAAAGAAACTGATTACTTAGATTTTATTTCATATTTTTTGTCCACAAGCATAGCAATAACTTACACTGGCAACTAGATGCTCACCACAGGCATTACAGAATTTTGCCTCATCTTCAATCTGTTCCACAAGTGGCTTTTTCTCCTCTACTTTTTTCTCGACAACAGTTTCTTTAACAGGAGCTTTAACCTGTACAGTATGATTAACTGCCTGTACAGGTACTTCTGTTCTAATAGGGGTAGAACTCTGAAATTCACCAACTTTAATCACTTTATTATTACTTAAGTTAAGCTGGATAGGGTAGGCATCATCAAGTATCATTATCTGCAATACTTTGATCACATCTTTTTTCTTCTTCTTTCCAAGCTGTTTTGCAAGAAATTCAACAGAGGTTTCAGGGTAATGTTCCAAAAGTATTAAGATCCTGTCTTTCATCTTCTCACGTTCGGTAACTCCATAGAATACACCAATTCCAATTATCACAGTGAGAAAGAAGAATGGTCCTTCTGGCTCCACAAAGAACATGATAAAGAAGAATAAGGCAACTCCTAACCATGCCCATTCAGCATTGGTCAATTTTGAAAAATAAGTATTCTCTTCAAAAATTGGTCTACTAAGAGATTTCATGAATGGGTCCTTTTTCTTGGTCTTTGTATCCATACCAACTTTGTATGCTGGAGCGGGTTTCATTGCATTGATAATTAATACCGCTATTGCAAAAGGGAAGATAGTCCAGAAAATTGTAAATGAGAATGTGAAAATCAATAATAGTATAACTGTGAGTATAGCTGCTCCATGGTTCACCTGTGCCTCTCCAAATAGTATCTGCACATTCTCATCTGCTGTGACAACAAACCGATATGTTCCCTCCTCAAATACTCGTTCTTCAAGAAATTCAGGGCCATTCATTCTGAATATTTGTGTAAGAACTTCTTCTGCACCAGAACTTCTTCTATCACTCAAAATAGTTTCATTATCATCCACAGTTTTGAATTGTAATCTGTAAATTATCAGCTCAACATTGACTTTGGCATCAAAAGTGGAAACTCCTATCTGTACTGGTTCATCTGTCAGATATTTCTCAGCAACAATTGTACTTTTATTCTGTGTAAGGTAATGATCATCCACAACAGGGTCTGATGCAGAGATGGTACCTCCTATTACTAAAAGTGTCAAAACAAAGAAAATAAATGATTGTTTGCCACTCCACTTCAATCCTCCTACAAGGACGCGGGTTAGGGTATAATTGTTATTCGTCATAATCTTACAATATAATATTGTCATCGCTAATATTTAAACATGTCTAAAAAGTTACCACTTTAAAGGTAACAAAATTTGAAAAATAATTTACATAACTTGTAGAGCTTATTACTTACAAGTATGATTATTTACAAATATATTTTATAGATCTTATTACTAATAAAATATTGATTAACTTGTTATTATACCTTACTTTCAATGGATGTATTTATGGTATTTTTTTAGCTTAGCTAAAAATAATTTTTTCTAATTGATCGATCTTCTTATCGAAAATATGCAAATTTGGTCCATTATTTTTTATTAGCTGAAAAATATCTTTGCTACTTACAATTTTGCTGAATGAAATTTCAACTATACCTCTGTTTTGTGTAAGTCTATCAAATTGATCAAGAACAAGTATTTCTAGAACTATCAACATCATACTGAATGAGCCATCAAGATTCTTAGGGATGTCACTGCACTGTATAAATGACCTGACCATGGATAATAAATATCCAGATATTGCCTTCTCTACTTTATTCTCAACTAATAGCTTAAACGATTTTTCTAATTTTATTCTGTAATATATTCTTCTTAATTCCTTTTCAAAAGGTAGATTTTGTGAAATAATCAACTCTGACAGTTTTTCAGAATAGTATCTGTATCCTTTATGTGATTGTAGCAATGATACTTGTACCATAGAAATAAATGATCGAAATCAGTTTATAAACTCGGAACATATTATTTTTATTTTACTGA
>JAJRQD010000200.1 GCA_024280435.1 archaeon
ATCTATACAATATATGGGCATTGATATATATCATATTTCTATTAAAATCTGATTTGAACTTATTTGAACTTTTCAATTTCAATTGCAAGCAAGCATTATTCTGTATTATTGGTAATATATTCTGATAAATTACAGCAAAATTCACACAAATTCTGAATAAATTAACTACACTACAAAAACATAATTGTCATGAATAATGCGTTCTAAAGCTGGTTAAATCTATATTTAGTATTTTAATTCAATAAATTAAATTCAAAGTTCAAATATAGTTTTGGAATGTTCAAGACATATTTGAACTGAATATATCTATATAATAAAAATTAATGTAGATTGATAACGATGAAGGTTACAAAGATTTTTCGACTAACATTGGCAGTATTATTATTGCTTGGCTTGACAATATCCCTTGTTCAGGGAGATGGAAATCATGATGAAACAGGAATGATGGATATGGATCATGATGGTTTCAATGGAAATTCAGAATATATGAATATTACTGGTGAAGTAACAGTTTCAGATAGTATCTCAATATCACTATCAGTGTTACCAACTGATGAGATGCAGGACATGATGAACTCAAATATGGATGAGGATGAGGTCAGTCAGATGTATCAGTATATGAATAAGATGAACATTGATATATACAGTCTGGTAGAATATTATGACAATACAAATGATGGTTACACAGCAGATGATACCAAAGTATCTGAGTATGCTCTGAATAATGAGACACTTAAACAACCAGTATTACTTGATCTTGATGACAAGGTATCATATGAGATAGTATCTGATAACTCAACAGTATTCAAAATGACACTTGATGTTTACTCAGTTGACCAGATGCCTTTTGCAATCAAATGGTCCTATGATATTAACTACCCATTTCTACAATCCAACACCTCACTTGCAATTATTCATGAGGTATTCTCTATGAATGGTACAATGAACCAGGAGATGATGAATGATGAGTATATGAACAATGGAGGAATGAATGATGATATGGATGGTAATATAGATGATAGTATGGGAAATCATCAGGAAGGTACATCTGATGATCATTCTGATGGGATGATGATGGATGACCACGAGGAATTATCCATGATGTTCTCTTGGAATGCAACTGCAATTGTAGATGGTATTGAGAAAGATGTCACATCCACAGATTTTGAGGATAAACTGGTTCTATCAATCCCACAGGGATCAAATATATTCTATGATCCTCAGATCTCAATAGACCCAGAAGCAGTTCTAAATGCTGATCAATCAATCTCTGGATTAATATCTGGTTTTGATATGAACATAGTATTGATCTCTGCCCTTGCAGTACTTGTGATCACAGTGGTTGTAATCAAATCAAAGAAATAATAGATCTCAGATAACTAATAATCATTGCGTTAAAATTCTAATATATGACAAAGAATAAAAAATGTTCTCAATTAAAATTTTATTATTAATATAATTTTTATACTATAATAATAATCTATAATCATATATCAAAAATAGATATATAAATTCCACGAAAATAACTATATTTAAATATGTCATTTATTGATATATGTATGTATGATAAGATTTTTAGGAATCAATTTATCAAAGTAGGAGACAAATTATTATGATAGATAAAATATTAGTATTTATCCTTGGTATTATCCTGATTATAATCTCTACCTGGTATTTCTTTGGACCAAAGAAAACAGGTAAGGCAAGTATAAAATCAGGTGTTCAGGAGATAAATATCCTTGTGAAAGGGGGATATAATCCCTCTATAATACAGATTGATCCACAATTACCAACTAAACTGATATTTGATAGACAAGAGGCATCTGATTGCTCTGCAAGAGTGATATTTCCAGATCTTGGAATATCTCGAACACTTGCATCTTTTGGTATCACCGAAATAGAGATACCACCTTTGGAAGAGGGTGAGTATGAATTTGCCTGTGCAATGAATATGTTGAAGGGTAAGTTGATTGTGGCCAAGACTGTTGAGGATATAACTGAGGAACCCTCAGATAAGCATAAATCAATAGATGTGCATAACCATCCCACAAAACCTGTATCAAAGAGTGATTACAAAAAAACTGCATCACAGACAGATGACTATCAAGAGATGGATGTTGTAGTATATGGGGGATACACACCTCCCGTACTGGAAATAGTTGCAAATAAACCCTTGCGAATTAATTTCGATCGACAGGAAGATGGAGGATGTTCTGAGACTGTTAAGATCCCATCATTGGATATTAGCAAAAAATTGGATGCATTTGCCACAACCACACTTGAGGTACCTGCACTTGATGTGGGTGAGTATGAGATGACCTGTGGTATGAATATGCTGAAGGCAAAAATAGTTGTTGTTGCAGGAGATGAAAAACCAGCAGATATAATTATCAGCCCACTTATACCTCCTGTCAAGGAGAATTTCTATGTGGATAATGTGCATTGTCCATCATGTGTAGTCCCAATTGAGACATCAATAACCAATCTCAAAGGAGTTGAGAGTGCAACAATCAATATGAATACTTCTGTTCTGAGTGTGACATATGTACCTGAATTGGTTGAGACTGATGATATACAGACTGCTGTCAAAACCGAGGGATACAAAGCAGTCTCTCTTGAGAGTCAAGATGATGAAAAAACACCTGTGGATGATGAGAAAGAACTTAGAAGAAAAGAACTGGAACATATCACTAAAATTACAACGGTGTCCTTAATTTTTGCGATCCCATTGTTGATTGACATGGTTCACAATATTTTTGGTGTGTATCTACCACCATGGTATTTGAATTCAATAGGGCATGATCTGTCATTGCTTGCGTTCACAGCAGTTGTCTATTTCTGGGCTGGAAAAGATTTCCATGTCACAGGTCTCTATGCACTGAAAAATCGTTCTGCAAATATGGATTCACTCGTATCGCTGGGTACAACGGCTGCATTCTGGTATTCATTTGTTATCGTGATCTTGGAGACATTCTTCAGTAATCTTGGTATCGAGGGTGAATTGTATTTTGATGTTACGGCAATTGTTATAGGTTTAATATTACTGGGAAGATACTTTGAGGTAAAGGCAAAATCACAGACTGGTGCAGCAATTGAGAAACTGATGGACCTACAGGCAAAAGAAGCATTGGTGATCAGAGATGGAAATGAGATCTCAATTCCAATTGATGAGATAACTGCCGATGATATTATTATTGTGAAACCTGGTCAGAAAATACCAACAGATGGTGTGATTATCAGAGGTGAATCAAGAGTTGATGAATCGATGGTCACAGGAGAACCAATACCTGTCAGTAAAACAGTTGGTGATGATGTAATTGGTGCAACAATCAATCAAACTGGTTCGTTCAATTTCAAAGCGACAAAACTTGGTAAGGATACAGTACTGTCACAGATAATCAATCTGGTTCAGAATGCTCAGACATCCAAAGCACCAATTCAGAAGACAGCTGATAAGGTAACATCCTGGTTTGTACCAGTCGTGATAAATATAGCAATTCTTACATTTATTGTGTGGTATTCAATCATTGGCGATCCAACTCTTGCATTACTGAACACAATTGGTGTGTTGATCATTGCATGTCCATGTGCACTGGGATTGGCCACTCCCACCTCAATTATGGTGGCAACTGGAAAGGGTGCAGAGGCTGGAGTACTGATCAAAGGGGCAGATTCTCTTGAGATCACAACCAAACTATCAACAATTGCACTTGATAAGACTGGAACTATCACCTATGGTAAACCAATGGTGACAGATATTGTACTTTTAAAAGATGGTATCACTGAGAAAGAGGTACTTGAGATAACTGGCAGCATTGAGAAGAATTCAGAGCACCCACTTGCACATGCAATCATAGTAAAGGCTGAGGAAGAGGGAATTGAGCTGAAAGAGACCTCTGAATTTGATGCAGTCAAAGGAAAAGGTATCATAGCTGTACTTGAAGGTAATAAATATCTTGTAGGTACTAATAAACTGATGAATGATAATAATTTATCAACCTCAACACATACTGAGACATATTCAAAAATTGCATCTGAAGGTAAAACACCAATGTATATTGCATCTGATAAGGAATTACTGGCAATTATAGGTGTTGCGGATACAATCAAAGATACCGCTCGAGCTTTTATCAGTAAATTGAAATCATATCATATTAAGCCGGTGATGATTACTGGGGATAATAAACTGACTGCCAAAGCAATTGCAAAACAGGTTGGAATTGATGAATTCTATGCTGAAGTACTTCCTGGAGATAAATCCAATATCGTTGCAAAACTACAGAAAGATGGAAAGGTTGCTATGGTTGGAGATGGAATTAATGATGCACCAGCATTGGCTCAGGCTGATGTGGGTATAGCAATTGGTACTGGAACTGATGTTGCAATTGAATCTGCTGATGTAGTGCTGATGAGTGGAGATTTAATGGGAATACTCACTGCAATACAATTATCAAGATCCACAATATCAAATATCAAGCAAAACCTATTCTGGGCATACATATACAATATTGGTGGTATTCCAATTGCAGCTGGTCTGCTATATGGATTTGGACTATTATTGAACCCAATAATTGCAGGTGCAGCAATGGCATTCAGCTCAATCTCAGTGGTATTATCTGCACTAAGATTGAAAAGGTGGAAACCAAAACTTGATTGAATAATATAAATATATGAATTATCCATTAATTGCTCAAATTACTGCTTGAAAATATCAAGTTCAAATATGATTTGAGCTAAACATTACTATATAATTAAACTAATAATAGAACGATGAATATATTGAGAACAGGTCTATTTTTATTTATAATATTGTTACTTATGCCCAGTACAATGGCAGATGATGGTGTATCTTTCACTACCACTGAGCATTCATTTGAGGGACACTCTGAAACGATGGTAATCACAGGTGAATTTGCAGTAACTGATGCAATTGAGCTTTCATTGCTGATAAAGCCCGCAGAGAGTGATAATAGAAGGCATTCCATGATGAGTGAATACAATAATGAGATGGGTATAAAAATATATGAACTTGTGGAGTATGTGGATGCAGATAATAATGGGTATAGCACTGATGATACTGTGTTATCCAAATTCAAACTGAATAGTGACAATCTCAATGATGTATCTGTCAAAAATGTAGACGGAGATACAATTTTCAGTATTGAATCAGTAGAGAATGGTGTTTTCAACATGGATATTGAGATAAACAAATATGAGAATATTCCAGTCGCATTCAAATGGTCCTATGATATTAACTACCCTTTTGTATCTAATGTATCTAATCTTGCAGTTATCCATGAGCTGGATCAGGGTAGTATGATGAGTATGATGGATGGTTCTAATATGAATAATCATCAAAATATGATGAGTGATAATCATAAAAATCTACCAATGATGTTTTCATGGGATAATTCAGTAAATGTAGATGGCTCTGATATTGAAATCACACCTGAGATAGGTGAAGATTTTATTCTATCTTTTCCTAATGGTAAGAATATTCTCTATGATCCAAAGATCCAACTGGACCCCACCGATATATCAAGAGTTGACAGCCTATTGGCAGGATTACTTGGAGGTGATTTCTCCATGCTTACACCCCAGCCACAATCATTGATTATGGGGTTAGTTGGAATTGCCACAATATTCACCACAGGTCTTGTACTCGATAAAAAACAGAAAGGAGTATTCTGAACTCTTATTCCAAGAGGATAGATATAATGATTGATATCAATACAATCGATTTCAAAGATAAATACGATATGTACAATCGTATGCAGAATAAAAAAAGACAGCTACTGTTGGCATTTATCTATGAAGCACCAAGAAATTATACACAATTAAAAGAATTCTCCGGATTGAAACCAGGCTCTCTCTATCATCATTTGAATATACTTATCCCACTTATAGAGAAGAAGGGTCATGGTGTCTATGAGATCACGGAATATGGTAAAGAGATAGTTGAAGAACTGAAACTAGTTAACAAGCTCCGACCAAAAATAAGCAATACCACAATAGAGCCTGATACTAAAAATGAAGATATGGATCTGCCAAAAATAAAAGTGGTGAGAAATGAAGAGGAAAGCTCAGAACAAGAGATTGAAACAAATAATGATGAAGTGAAGCTAGTTGATAAATTAGATATAAAACATGATGAGATAACTGAAGAGACAGATCTCACAATCAACTGGGATGATCCTTTAGCTGCTCTGTGGTTAGGGACTCCATCCTACATAATTTTTGGTATTATTCTTTTAATAAGTATTATTCTAGCAACACAGGGTATTGCTCTGGCAGGTAGTGCAATATATGCGGTGAATAATATTGCATTTGTATTTGATCTTTTTGCATTTATAATCGGAATTGGGCTACTCTACTATATTGAGCTTGGTATTTACAGAAATCAAGTATACAGTAAATTGAAATATATAACTATAATAAGGGTACTATCAATGTTACCCGCAGCAGTTATGGGTCTTGGTATTATACTTCTAACATTATCCGGTGTTATAATTAGTAGTGCAGTAATTCCATGGATATTCACCATCTCTATAATTTTTGGTACTCTGTTTGCTGCAAGTGGTATAAGTTATCTCAGAGGATTTAATATATATCGATCATTGATTATTGCATCAGTTCCATCATTCATGGATCTTTTTCTAGGAATAATTATCATATTATCATGAGAGCTACACCTCACAGACATACTGTGGAACTATAAGAAAGGCAAACAGAGTACACAGGGGATTATACAGGTGCAATCGCTGTGGTGTGGAGATAAATGCAGATATTAATGGAGCAATAAATATAATGGGAAAAGTAGCCCCAGAGAGTGTATTAAAACACATTCAATGGAGTAGTGGTGACATCATCTCACCGGAGCGTGTGAAATTGATTAATTTCA
>JAJRQD010000201.1 GCA_024280435.1 archaeon
ACTTCTGTTCTCAGTCTCCGGACTTGAGAACAATCAATCCTATTTCTTCTATGTCACAGCAATCAATGAGATCGGTGAGAGTACCGCATCCAATGTGATTGAGGTGATACCAAAAGCAGGATATGTGGATCCCAGTTTGATTGATAATGCAAATGCAAATAATCAAAATGATACCAGTTCAAGTAGTCTCAACTACAAACAGATAGCACAGGCTGCAATGGTGATGTTTGGAATTGGAATAGCAGCAGTAAGTATATTTGTTATCAGAATGTTTGTACAGAATAAGTTCAGAAAAGAAGTCTAATAAATATACAGAAAAAATATAAGTAGGTCTAATCTATAATGAATACAAAATCCAAAATAATACTCATTTCCATAATCATTTTATTATTTAAGAGCATATCAATAGTGCCTGCTCAGATCCCACCCGCAGTCAGTTTTGATGAAAAGCAGTATTTTGGATTTGAGTTTGGTGCAGCAGGTATTTCAGATACTTTGATAGAATTAATTAATTCAAATATATTTCCAGACTTGAATAGTGAGATTTTCAGCATTGTTGAGGGTTCTATGAATTCTGTGTGGGCACAGAGAATTAAGATAAATAATACAAAAATAGCATCATGGTCAAAGTATCCAAATTCTAATGAGATATACCCCGGTGTGAAGTATGGTGCAGCAGGTATAATTCAGACTTTTCTCGATATATATGAATACACTGCAAACAGTACATGGCTATCAAGAGCAGAAGAAGCATACTGGCAGATGGTAAGTGAGGCATTGAACGCAAGCACATTACCATCATGGTCATACTCATATTTTGGACCTCAAGAAATTGGAGTTCCAATAACTGATATCAAATATGGATCAGCAGGAATACTGAATACTGCCATGTCATTATTTGATACCACAAATAACCAATCATATCTAGATCATGCAAGTTTGATAGTGAAATGGTTGGAAACTGTTGCGGTTGAATATAAAGAGGGCAATAATGTCTGGAAGGTACTACCATGGTATGATCTTGATACAACTCAACTTCCAATTAAAATAGGCTATGATTGGGGAAATATTGGTATTGCCACTGTACTGTACAGATATTCAGATTTAGTCAATGATAACAAAATTAAAGACTGGAGTTTGCAAATTCTAGATTTCATAAAATCAGTTCAAAAAGATGATGGAAGCTGGAATGTGGAAATAGGTATAGATAATTTCAGTACTGATTATGATACAGGTGTTGCAGGTGTGATACATGGATTGTATGAAATGGAACAACTCTCAGGGATTGATAATAGTGGTAGTATTAAGCAGGCAATTGATTTCTTGTTCAGTAAGATGGTTTTGAACGAAACAATCATGGGATTTTATACAGATAAGAATGAGAATAATATACGAAATACATTCTATGGAGGATTACTTGGAATCCTCACAGTATTGAAGGAGGTAGATAAATATCTGAGAGAAGATCAAAGTATTACAGTGGATCAAGCATATGAATGGCTACTAAGTACAGATACATTCATATTCAGAAATGGAGATGATAAGTTACTTTTCTTCAAAAATAATGTAAATCAAGATAAAAAAATAATTGATTTTTCCCTATCAGATGGTATAGCAGGTATGATGAGTAGTCTATTATATCTATTGAATTCAACTCATTCTGTGAATCTTGATATTAACGACTTTATACTTTCATCTTATAAAACAATTAAACATTTCAGAACAGAGGATAATTTGTGGAGTAAAATGAAAGAATTGCCAGATTCATTCCCTGTGGAGCAAAATACCCCGATCTCACATTCTTATGTGCTCAGTACAGATATGACAATTGATTTCACCACGGGAATTTATTTAATACCTGTGATCGCATTATTACACAAATATAAAAGAAGAAAATTATTCAAAAATTAAATGAGGTGATTTTTTTCTCAAAGATTAATTTTTTAATATGCAATTGTATATTTCTTTTTGCATACAGCCACATATTTTCAGGTACATCAGCATATACAACACTTACAATTTCATCCAAAGTGGATGCACCGTTAACAATAGCTGCGAGTATAGATTTTTCCCGGTTCTGTCTATGGTCAATATACTCCTGTATTTTTTCAGAAGCATTATAGATTGGAGGTCCATGTGCAGGTAAGATTAGATTTATATCGTATGATATAAGTTTATTATTTGTGTTAAAGTATTCAATCATACTACCATAATTATGGTCAAGCACAGCAGAACCATACCCAACAATATGATCACCAGCAATTAGTACTTTTGTCGAGAGATCATATAGAGATATATGGTCATCAGTATGTCCAGGTGTTTTAATTACCTCTATTTTTTTCACTCCAATAGTAATATAATCACCGATTGCTTCCTTAGAAAGAGTTGTGTTAATCCGGTCCAATCCATTTTCATGAATTAATAGTATTGTATTTGGAAAAATCTTCTCAATCAAATCTAATCCATCCCAATGGTCTATATGATGATGGGTGATAACAACATATTTTGGATGATTAATGCTCTGAAGTATAATATTGAGATGTTTTTTATCAGTAGACCCAGGATCCACCAATAAAGTTTCATGATTTGAGTTTATAATGATCATATTTGTTGAGATAAATGGTTCTATTGTCTGAGAGAAAAATGGAATTGCTGTAATACCAGGTGCAAACTGTACTTTTGTTTGCAATCCGATTGGAAGATCTGTCTCAACCATAGTTTTTATAACTATATTATCATGGTCAAATGCCAGAGTATTCAACAGGTGCAAGGTTGGAGGTGCAAATTTCAACTCATTATTTTTCCAATGTTCAATTGCAATGGATGGTTTTATCCATCTGCATTCAATAATTTCAGATCCATCGGGTACAGGATGTATATTATCAATTTGCTTATCCATAATATAGAAATATGCAGTATCAAATGATTTATTCATGAAATAAGGTGTTCTTTTTCTACCAATGAACTCTAGTTTATCGATAAAATATTTTCTCTCTTCATCATTGTAGTCATATATTAACCAATTTCTATTTCTTTTTGAAGGGTCAATTATAGTATTTACCCCGGGAAGAAAACCTATCTCTTCATACATCTCTCTGATAGCAGTATCAACAACATCTAATTCATCACCAATCCAATCATCACTCAATACTGTATCTATTTTCCCACCTGGAAATACCCATAGATCAGGAAATGATTTAAGTGATTTATTTCTCAAACACAATAGAATCTCACCTCTAGTATTTTCAAGTATAATTGATGTAGATTTGATTAGCTTTATACAAGACACATAATCATAATTTTTTGATAGCTATTAATTGTATATGTTGATAACCATTTGATTTGAGGACATAATTACAGGTAATTTCTTTCAATTATAACATAAAATTATTTGTAATTTGCTTACATTTCCAACATCATAAATAACTGATAACCACAATAAAATATAATGAATACACTCATCAGTCCAGAAATAGGTTTTATGTTTATAATCCATTCTAAAATTTTCTTTATTCCACGAATGATCTAGTTACATTTATTACATCACCTATTCTTTTTTGATATGGAATGAATTACAAGTCAATCTCTATCTCACAAAAAGCATACGAGAAACTAAGTGCTGTAAAAGCAGAAGATGAAACAATGGATGATCTTATACTCAGACTGCTAAGATATAACTCCCTAAGCAAACATAAGACTGAATACAAAAATCCTTTACAGCCATTAAGATTTAAAGAGCAGGAAAAGAATAGAATAGATCGAATCGTGGGTACTGGAAATCAATTTCATAAATAAATGTTGTGGTTAGGTTTTTATTAGCACATATGACAGAAAGTGATAGATTTATAATGAAATAACAAATCTTAAAAAAAGGTTTTATAAATCATATATAAATGATATAAAAACTAAAGTAATTTTTCATTCGTAATATAGAATGTAATTCGCACAAATGATTAGCAAAAATACAAACAATACTATATTTTTTCATTGTTCGGCATATAAAATAAAAAAAATTATTGCAATATGAGATAATTTATATACCTTGTATAGTTTGTTATATTACAAGGAGTGTTTAATTTGTCAAAGTTAATTAAATTAATGTTTCTCATATTCATCATTGTTTTCTCTGCATCTGCTCAGGGAACTTACGATGATACATCTGTTGGGGTAAATTCAATATTACCCACAAATCCAATCAGCAGCAATGCAATTGTTGAGGATGGTGTGCTTAATACAGCAGAGTATGATTATAATTTCAATATTAAAGGAAAAGGTAGTTTTTTCTTCTCATATTCAATCATAGGTGATACCATTCATATGGCACTGAAATCACCTGCACTGGGATGGATCTCAGTAGGTATCGGTTGGAATGGTAAAATGGTAGACTCTGATACATACACAGGTTATGTGGATGATAATGGAGTTGCATTTATGGATGATTACTGGTCAACTGGTGATCCTGGACCTGC